>JAGOBP010000593.1 GCA_017999195.1 Thermoflexales bacterium | reverse complement strand
CGTGGATGCGCCGCTGCTGGTGGCGATCGTCATGGTGTTGATCGTATTTGGTATTCAGCGCTCTAAACCTAAAGCGCCGGCCAAGAAGAAGTAAAACGTCATGGGTCCGATCGAATATCTGTGGTTTATCTTAACCCTGCTGTTTGCCGTCATCGGCATTGTGCGCGGCTTCCTGAAAGAGCTGGGCGTTACCATCGTGCTGATTGCGACGCTGTTCGGCCTGGATCGAATCATTCCGCTGTTGGAGCAGTTCATTCGCGACGGCAAGTTGTCGTTTATTTTTAAGCAGGGTAACCCTACCACTGATCAACCGACGAACCTGGCGCTGATGGTGATCTTTCAGGTACTCATCCTGATCGCGGTCTTTGTGTCCTATCAAGGTGAGACGCTGGCGTATGAAGGCAACAATCCCAAGTTCCCCGTGGGAATTGCGCTGGGCGCCTTAGTTGGCGGCGTAAACGGTTATCTGATTACGGGGTCATTGTGGTGGCTGTTGGCGCACTACAACTACCCGGTTGATGCGGCGATGCTGAATAAGGACTTGTTGACGACGTTCGCCAAGGATGTCGTTGGCAACGGCTTGCTGCCGTTCGATCTGTTGGGGGCTGGAACGGCCTCGGTCGAATCGCTGGGCCTCTTGCCGATTATCCTGGTGGTGTTGATCATCCTGAAGGTTGTGCGATGAGCGAAGTCTACGACGTGGTCTCGGCGGGTGCGCGGTTGCACATCATCGGCATTGGCGGCGCGGGCATGAGCGCCATCGCGACGGTGCTGCTGGAGCGCGGGTATCAAGTCAGTGGTTCCGATCAGACGGAGTCCGAGACGACGCGCGCGTTGCGTCAGCAGGGCGCGGAAGTGTTCATCGGACATCGGGCTGAGAATGTAGGAGAGGTAGCGATGGTTGTGGCTTCGTCAGCAATTCGCGAGGATAACGCAGAACTGGTTGCGGCGCGCGCCCGATCGATCCCGGTGAACAAACGCGCCCAGTTTTTGGGCTGGCTGATGCAGGGCGCACTGGGTGTGGCGGTGGCCGGCACACACGGCAAGACCACGACCACGGCGATGATCACGTCGATTCTGGTGGGCGCAGGGCGTGATCCCAGTTTCATCGTGGGCGGCCATATCGCTGCGCTGGGCCGCTCGGCACACGCCGGGCACGATCGAGAGTTTGTGATCGAAGCGGATGAATATGATCGGATGTTTTTGGGCCTGACGCCTACGATCGAAGTGATTACCAACGTCGAACACGATCATCCCGATTGCTATCCGACGTTCGATGAGATGCTGGCGGCCTTCCGTGAATTTATCGAGCGACTGCCGCCTGACGGGATGCTGGTTGTTTGCGGTGAAGATGTGCCTGCGGCTGCGCTGGCCAAGGCCACGGCGCGCAAACTGCTGTATGGCTTCAAAGCGAATATGGACTGGCAGGCCACCGATGTGCGGCCCAATCAGGCGGGCGGCAGCGATTTCATCGCGCATCATGCAGGCAAGTCGCTGGGGCTGGTGCGGTTGCGCGTGCCGGGCAAGCACAATGTGCTGAATGCGTTGGCGGCCCTGGCCGCGACTGATCAATTGGGCATCACGTTCAGCGCAGCGCAGGATGCCCTGGCCGATTTTCGCGGGGTGGGGCGGCGCTTTGAAGTGCGCGGCGAGATCAACGGTGTGACGGTGGTGGACGATTACGGCCATCATCCCACCGAGATCAAAGCGACGCTATCGGGCGCGCGCAATCGCTATCCGGGTCAACAGATTTGGGCGGTGTTGCAGCCGCACACGTACAGTCGCACGCAGACGCTGTTGGCTGAATTTGCCACGGCCTTTGTCGAAGCCGATCATGTGATCGTGACGGCGATCTTTGCCTCGCGCGAACGCGATACGTTGGGCATCAGCAATCGCGATGTGGTTGGCCGGATGGAGCATCCCGATGCGCGCGCGATCGATGCTTTGAGCGACGTGACGGCTTATTTGAAGCAGCACGTTCAATCGGGCGACGTGGTGATCACGTTTAGCGCGGGCGATGCGAATAAGATCAGCACGGAGTTGTTGAAGAAGTAACTGGCAATGAACAATGATCATTGTTGTGGAAGACGTGCGATATCATCAGCGGGGGCGAGGGGGAACGATGACGAACAACACGCAGAAGAATCAGAACAAACCGGCGGCAGGGCAGTTTGACAAGGTGTTGGCGGCGTGGCAAGACGGCAAGGATGTGGCGTGGTCAGAGTTGATGGCGACGTGGGTGAAGACGCCCGCCGCGCCGCGTTCGTCGGAAACGATTGCGAAGTTGATCAAGCATTTGGATGGGAAGTAGGCTGGTAAATCGGTAAATTGGTGAGTTGGTAAATCAGTAAATTGGTAAATTGAGGGACAGGGATGAGGGATCAGGGATTGGGGATTGGGGATTGGGTAGAGGCACTGCGGGCCAATTTCCAACTGCCAACTTCTAACCTCAAGATCAACGAACCGATGATCCGCTACACCACCTCACGGTTGGGCGGCCCGGCTGAGGCGTTGATTGAAGTGACGAGCGCGGCTGAATTGAAGGGGGTCGTCAGCGCCGCGCGGCAGATTGAAGTGCCCGTCCTGATGTTGGGCGGCGGGGCCAATGTGTTGATCAGCGACGCGGGTGTGCGCGGGCTGACGATCATTAACAAAGCTAAACAGATTGAGTTTCGCGCCGATAATATAGTGTGGTGCGAATCCGGAACAGTGCTGCCAACCCTGGCGCGCGAGTGCATCGCTCATGGCTTAAGTGGCTTGGAATGGGCGGTGGGTGTGCCGGGCACGGTTGGCGGCGCGGTGGTCGGTAACGCAGGCGCGCACGGTCGCGATACGGCGGCGGACTTGGTCTCAGCCACGATCTTGAACGCGGCCAATGAAGTGGTGGAGTGGTCGAATGCGGACCTGCAATTTCAGTATCGCAGCAGCCGCATCAAGCGCGAGGCCGCGAATCCGCAACACGCAACACGCACCACGCAATAC
>JAGOBP010000592.1 GCA_017999195.1 Thermoflexales bacterium | reverse complement strand
CGTGTACGGATTAAGCCCGGCCATGCGTCCGGCAAAGCCGCTGTCGATGATGACCTGGCGCAGGATGGGCAGGCGCTTCGCCGGATCGATGACTTCTTCGGCCACGCCCGTCCACCAACCGTTGTGCAGCCAAATCTCGACCTGGGGATTGGCAAGGATGTTGCGATACCAATCGGACGTGCTGCCAAAACCCGCTGTGACGTAGATCTCTTCGTCCACCGTGGCATAGTTTACGGGCGTGCGCCGTCGCTGCCCGGACTTGCGCCCGATGTGGGTAATGACCAGATAGCGGCCCAGGCCGGCGGGCCACATATTCAGCCACTTGCCCAGGCCCAGGCGCCACATCAGCAGCATGAAGCGATTGAGGTATTTGAAGCCTTGCCGCAATTTGTTTTCCAGTTCGGGATTGATTGTCATGAAGTCCATCCTTGAATCAAGGCGTATCAGTTACATCGGCAAACAACGTGACGCTGAGCCAATTCACCATGCGTTTGGGCAAAGCGTGACTGGCGTTGAGAAATACGGTGCGGAGTATATCAGCAGGCAACCAAGGCCGCAATAGCAGCGCGTAGGCGAATGATGCAATCAGATCGATTCCAGTGAAGATCGTGACGATGATGATCGCCATCAAGCCAAATCCCAACCCCGCCGTCAAGAGATCCACCGGCGGATTGAAAGCCTGCACCACCATCCGATAAATTGGTGGGACAGTCACCAATAGGCCACCCAGTGAGCCGCCCCAGAACAATATTCCCCAGGCCAAGTCAGCGATGTTGTGCTTGATTTGCAGGCGATTCTTGCTCTTCAAGAATTCGGGCGTCAGCGATGACTGATTGTTAACCAAAACACTTCGGATTCTGGGCACGCCCATTTGCCTGAGTGCATGCTCGAATTCTTGCCGTTGTTCAAGTGGCAGGTGGCGATAGTTTTCAATCTGAAGATCCAATTCAAATGGATCAAACCAAGGAAAGATGTTGGCCGGCGGTGAAGGCCGCGCGATGGCCAACGCCATAAAAGCATAGAACCGTACAACCGAGTGTGCGAGATTGGGATCAAATGCTGAAATATTAAACGGCTGACGACAGGCGATTTCGACGCCGGCCTGCTTCAGATATTCCACATCGCTTGGTATAAGGTCACTTTGATCAACACCGACTTCATAAATCTCATGCTTGATCGGATCATAGGCAGCTGAGTTCTTGACCACAAATCGCATACCGCCTTGCGGACAGTCAATATGCAACTGAGTTGAGTCAGCTTTGATGGTTAGTTGAAATAGCATAATCAATCGCCCTGCATCTTACCACAACTCACCGACGCGCCACTCGGCCGAGAGCGGCCCGTCCAGATCGAGCGGCGGGGTGTGGGGGAGCGACAAAATCATCACAGAGTCCGTGGGCGTTGCCAACAGGCCAACCTCCGTGCGGACGAACAGCGGCCCGCGCCAACTCTGCCAACCCAGGCGCGCATAGAAGCCGGGGCTACCCGTCGAGAGGCCCGCAAGATCATAATTGATCATAGCCGTGTGTAAAGTTCGCATCACCTGTGTGGCGTAGCCCTGGCCTTGATAGGCGGGATCAGTCGCCACGGCTTCGACAAAGGCTGTGCGCAACAGCGGACCACGTCCCGCTTGCAGCCAACGCGTGACCCACAACGCGTGACTGACTAGCACGCCATCGAGTTTAGCCAGGACGTGCGTTGGCTCATGGAAGGTGTTGAACAATGGTGCGAAATCCGTCTCGAAGGCGCGCGAACAGAGATCGATCACGGCGGCGCGATCGGAATTCGGCAAGTTGCGGCTTTCAACAACGGTGAGTTGATGTGGCAAAGTTAATTCGCACCTGATCCGGCTCGCCATCGGATCAAATCCGGCGGCTATTTCTATCAAACCCGCTGCGCGGGTTTTGCACAAGTATAACGCGGTGCAACAAGTGGCACAACTGTTAATCGTCACGCGCGTCCAAATACGCCGGCCCCGATCAAATCCCAGTAGCGGGTGTGGTATGATAGTTTTGTGCGTCTATCAAGGGGGAAACCGTGATGAAAAATCGGGGCTGCGCCCTCGAATTGATGCTGGTGTTAGCAATCTTGATCGTGCTGTTCGTGCTCGTGCAATCGGTTGGGTTGCCGACCGGTCTGGCCGACTTCCTCAAACTGCCCCAGCCCACGCCGACGATTCTGATGCAGCCCGCCGTGATCGATCAGATCAAACCGCTGGGGCAGCTGCACACCGCCAGTTATTTCCTCTCCACCGTCGTCGATACCCAAATGAAGATTGGCGCGTTGAATCAGGTGCAGCGCGTGCTGCTGGTGGCCTGCGGCAAAGTGGATGCGGGTGTCGATCTAGCGAAGCTGCAAGCCACGGACATTCAAAGGCTGGGCGACCGCGTGGTCATCCGCCTGCCTGCGCCGGAAGTCTTCACCCATCAAGTGTTTGACGATCGCCAATGCACCTACGTGGTCATGCGCGACGAGGGTCTGTTGCTGCCGCCCAATTTTGTGCTGGAAACCGCCGCGCGCGAAGCCGCTGTGGCTAATTTCAAAGAGACCGCCTTAGCCAACGGCATTCTCGAACAAGCCCGCACCAATGCTGAAGGCGAGATTCGACGCCTGTTGAGTCTCGTCAACTACAAAGACGTGCAGTTTGTTCCGTAACACCGTAATGCGTACTGCGTAATTCACGCACCACGCAACCCGCACCACGCGAGGACACAGACATGGACGAACCCTCCTTCGACTTCGGCGGCGAGATCGTGTGGCGGCCCACGCCCGAGCAGATCGCGCACAGCCGCGTGCAGCACTTCATGGACAAGCACGGGCTGAAGTCCTTCCCCGAATTGCTGCACCGCTCCACCACCGACCTCGATTGGTTCTGGGACGCCGTATTGCGCGACCTCGATATTGAATTCTACGAGCCTTACTCCAATGTCGTCGATCTCTCCAAAGGCATTGAATGGCCGACGTGGTGTGTCGATGGGGTCATGAAC
>JAGOBP010000081.1 GCA_017999195.1 Thermoflexales bacterium | reverse complement strand
CTTAGCCAAGGTCAGCGAAGTCTTTTTCTCCTCGATACGATTTATCATCACAAATAACCAACCCCAGAAAATGCCTGTCACTCCGCCCAACACTGCTCCCCATATGAAGCGATCCGCAATCGACATCATGCTTGCGCGGAAAACAATTGCATCAAGGAAGGCTAAAAGTGAAGCGCCAACAATGCCCAACATAGACAGCCATAACGCTGAAACAAGCGCAAGCAGCAATGAGGCTTGCCGGGCAACCAGGCGTGCACCATTAACACAAAACATCAGCGCCAACATTGGACCCATTTTCATAAAATTCAAGATCATTTGGGCCTGAAGTTCTCCATACTTGTCAGAAACATCCCTCATTGAACCAAATATATCGTTTAACCCGTTGGATAGAACCAACAGAATAATAATTCCCAAACCAAATCCGAGGATGGAGTTGCGAGTACCGTAAACTCTTTCCATTGACTTCGCCTTAGGTGCAATTCCCGGCATAATTTGTGCGTTGAATGAATTTACTTTCGCAACGTGATTACCGCATACAGCAGAATCACGCTGACCAACACCATCAGCCCCAACTGCAAGTTGAGCGTCATGAGCAGGATCAGCCCGACAACCGCCACCACACTAATGATGGCGCGGATTGCGTTGCGCCGTCGAACAGGCTCAAAAATAACCGCAGGTTTTGATAGCCACAGTCCCCAGACCGTAAGCCCCCAAGGAATAAGCGCGAATAGCCACCAGTTATCCACCCGCCTTAACACCAGTGTCAAGGCAAGCCCAAGCGAAGTGCCATCGAGTGTCCAAACGACAAGCGCCGTCATCCCCGCACGGCTAAGCTTGGACAACGCGGACAAGTAACGGCGAAAATTAAACGACTGCGACTGCGACTGGTTTTCACGGGCTATCACCCAGGCTGAAGCAAACACAAATGCCAGTGCCCCGCTGCTCAACCCGAAATAGACAAGACTGCCAGGCGCCTCACCTACTGCCGATTCCAATAGAATCCGCATAACACCAAGGCCCAAATACAACAGGCCACCAGCGAATGCCCCTTTAATCGCCAGGATGATCCGAGACCGCAATGGTGTTTGGATTTGCTTCTGTAGCAGCAGAGTACCCATCCAAAATCCATTGGGGAAAGTGTTCCTGATCAAATCGACAATCTGCTGAGAAAAACTGCCCCCCGCTGCGTTTCTGCTGTACGAAACATTCAGCACATCCATCAGCCCCCACCAAGCGAAGGCCATCACCGCCGCAACAGCCAAGCCAAGCACTAGATTTGAAATGCTGAAATCTTCGGTAGATTCAGTTTCAGATGGTTGAGCGGACATATCAGATACCTTGCTCGGGGTACCGCAAGTATATCACTTTTCACTCTGCAATCGGCCTGTTTTCCAGTATAATCACCTTCACCTATCGATCAATCCCAGAATCGCCATACCGTCTATCGGGAAAACTGATACTTCACGCACCACGCACCACGTTTATGACCGAAGATCAACTCATCGCCTTCCTGTCCGTCGCGCGCTATCGCAGCCTGAGCCGCGCCGCGTCCGAACTTGATCTGGGCCAGCCCACGATCAGCGATCGGCTGCGCTCGCTGGAACGCGAACTGAGCGCGACGCTGGTGCGACGGCAGGGCCGCGGCGTCGCACTGACGCCCGAAGGCGAGGCGTTTCTGTCTTACGCGCAGCGCGCCCTCGATGTATTACGCCAAGGCAAAGAGAATGTGCGGGCCGCACAGACTGGCTCGGGCGGACGAGTGAGTATCGCCGTGACGGTCACGACTGGCGCATACCTGTTCGCGCCCGCGCTGGTGGCTTTTCAGAAGGAACATCCCGACATCGAGGTGCAGGTTCGATCGGCGCATTCGTGGGAATCGCCGGGACTGCTGTTGGATGATGTCGTTCAATTGGCCTTGATTTCAGGCCCGATCGTGCATCCGCAGATCGAAACGGTGAAGACCTTTCGATCAAAACTGATCTGTGTCGCCGGAAAAAACAATCGGGTGAGCGCCACAACCCGATCGGTGTTGGCAGCCGATCGAGTTTTGGTATCGTACTGGGGGCCGGCGTATCAAGCGTTTTTGGAGGAAGTCAAAGCCAGCGCGCCGGAGGGCGGCCAGGACTGGATCGAACTGAGTCCGGTGGAGTTGGTCAAAGGCTTGCTCATCGCCGGCGTGGGCGTGAGCATTATTCCGGCGATTTCAGCGCGTTTGGAACTTGAAGCTGGTACGCTGGTTGAACTAACCGTGGCGGACGTCACGTTGCCCGATTGGCAAATCGCGCTTGTGCGGCGGAATCATCGGGCCGCGAACCCGGCCGCCGACCTGCTGGCCGAGTCGCTGGCGCGCACTTTAGAGACCGTTACGCGACTGTAACCCGCGTCCCATTGCCTCGCGCAATCACTCGCGGTATACTGAAGACACTCTCTGTATAATGAGGCCGCCATGGCCGAATATCGCGTTCAATTACTCGAAGAAATTTTGCAGCAACTGCATGCCACCGTCAGCGGTCTGTCGGGCACGGTCGTCGTGAGTACCGAGGGCTTTGTGGTTGCGGCCTATGCCGGTGATGGCTACTCGCGTCTGGAGAATCCCGTCGATAGTCCGCAAGTCGCGGCGATGGCCGCGTCAATCATCGCGCTGGGCGAGCGCGTGCTGGGCCGTCTATCGCGCGGCGAAATCGATCGGATTTTGCTGGACGGCAGCGAGGGCGGCATCGTCGTCGTCCCGGCAGGCCGGGAAGCGGCGCTGGCCGCGATGGTCAACAAAGAAGCCAAACTGGGCCTGGTCATGTACGAGGTACGGCGCGCGGCCAACGAGGTGGAAAAAATCCTCGCCGGTACACCGCAAGAAGCTTCTTGACTAACGTCGTTCCGCTCAGAACGCATGCCCGCTGCGTAGGCGAAGGAAGCGGCTTTGCACAAGGTGACTTCATAACACAACGCCCGGCCAAATGGACCGGGCGTTTGATTTAGGGCTGTTGCGCCATATGTTCCAGCACGGCGCGTGCTAACAGCGCATCGGCGCGCGCCCGATGGGCATTGGGCAAATCCAGTCGACACTGCATGCGCGCATTCTCCAGACTGTGCCAGCGATAATTGCCCCGCCGCGAATCCCATTCACCGCGAAATTGCGCATACAATTTCATGATGCAAAACGAGGTGAACTCCGGCGCGGGCCACTCCAGCCCGTGTACGCGATGCGACTGCTGCATCAAGCGCAAATCGTACTCTGCATTGTAGATGCCCAACTGCCGCCCCGCCAAAGCTGCGCTCACTTGCGGCCAAATTTCCGGCCAAGTGGGCGCATTCACCACCATCGTTTCAGTAATGCCATGCACGCGCGTCGCATCATACGGAATTCGACCCGTCGGCTTCACCAGCGACTCAAACAAGCTGCTGCCATCGGCGTCGATCAGACAAATCTCCACAATCTGATCGGTCTGATTCAAGCCGGTCGTTTCCGTATCCAGATACACGGGTCGTCGATTTACCTTGATCTGTGCGGCCGCAACCGCTTCACGTCGAGCCTGTTCACGTGCCATCGTCCCTCCGATTTGTAGGGATCGGCCTTGCGCCGATCCGGGCGAGTGCAAGACTCGCCCCTACGACCCCGTTCCCGAATAATGCCGCAAGCCAAACAGCCACACCCGATAACTGAGTAGCGCCAGAATCACGGCCACGAACGGACTCAGCCACGCCAACACGCCGACATCGCGCCCCAGCAATTGACTGGCCGGATAAAACGAAGCGAAGCCGTACGGAATCAGCCACGTCATGATCACGCCGACGGCACGCGGATAAATCGTCAGCGGAAAGCGCGCAAATTCGTGCGTATTGAAAATCACCTGCGTGATCGGAATCGATTCGATGATGAAAAAGGCCGACGTCGCCGTGATCAGATTCAGCGCGATGAAGATCACGCCGCCGCTGATCACCACGATGATCAGATACAGCAGATTCAACGGTGTCCACACGATGCCCAACGCGCTTGACGAGACCCCGACCAGCACGCCGCCCACCAACAAATCGCCCAGGCCGTCATGACAAAAGCGATCGGCCAGCAGGTGAAACAGCGGATCGATCGGGCGCACGAGAAATCGATCGAAGCCGCCGGGCCGGATGTAGCCCCAGCCGATGATCCACAGGTTATCGGCAAACATATGATTGATCGACTTGGCCAAAGTCAACAACCCATAGATCAACAGAATCTCGTTCAGCGTCCAGCCGTTGATGTCGGGAATCTGCCGCATGATCACCCACACGGCCAGCACGCCGGCCGACTGCATCAAGAACGTGGAAAACGCGCCGATGAAGAAGTTGACGCGATACTCCATCAAAATCTTGAAGCGCTGTAACAAGAAATACCCGTAGAGTGATGTATACCGTTTCAACATGATTCATGCAATCATCCGCGAATCAACGCGAATTGCCGCTAATTTTCTTGTTCGCGTCAATTCGCGTGAATTCGCGGCAAATTCCCCAACCTCGCACTTATTTCAGCCACCCTGCACCGTGACCTTGCGCAGCGAAAAATTAAACATCGCGCGCGAGGCCAACGCCAGCCCGATCAACCACATCAACTGCACGGCCCAGACGTTCAGCGCCTCGCTCACGGGCGTGATGCCGCTCAATAGCGAGACGGGCACCGCCACCGATTGCGCGAAGGGCAGCGCATTGGCGATGCCGCGCAGCCAGTCCGGCAGCATTTGCAACGGCAACAGCGAGCCGCTGAAGAACGTCGCCACGGCCACGCGCACCACGCTCAAGCCCCATGTCTCGGTACTGTAAAACGCCAGGCACGCGAAGATCCAGTCGAAGAAAAATAACACCGCGTGCCCCAACAACAGCGCGATGATAAACACCACCCACACCAGCGGATCGCTGGGCAATTGCAGGCCGAAGAACACTACCGCGATGATCAACAGCGGCGCTTTCAGCAGCAAGTTCAGGCCCAGATTACCCACCGCATCCACGTAGAAACGGCCTTGAAAATCCATCGGGCGCAGCAAGTCGATCGCTACTTGCCCTTCGCGAATCATCCAGCCGAAGTTGAAGATCAATCGGTTTTCGATCAGCGGCAGCAGCATCTGCGCGATCAGGATGTAGTTCAGCGTGGCGGCCAAACTTAAGCCGCTGAGCGTGGTACTGCTGGCATACACGCCGCGCCAGAAAAAGACCAGAATCGTCATCGAGATGATCTGCACGATGAACTCGGCCCACACCCACGCGCGATAGGCCATGTAGAACTTGGGCACCATCGCCAGCACCGCGCCGTACACCCGCACCCGGCGTCTCATGCGGCCAACTCCTCGCGCAGCGCGCCGCTGTAAATCTGCTTCACGATCGACGACAGATCAGGCTCGGCCAGCGAAAAGTCTGCCACTTCGATCTGATTCATCAGCGAGGCCGCGACCTGGCTGGCGGTGGTGATCGTCCGATCGAACCGCAGCGACAACTTGCGCTCTTCTTGCGCGGCTATCTCCGCCCCGATGGGCAAATCGATCGAGCCAACCGGCTTCACTGTCTCAAACGTGATCTCGCGGAACTTGCCGAAGCGATCTTTGATCAGGCTCAGCGGCCCGTCGTAGATCAACTTGCCCGCATCGATGATGATGACGCGCTGGCACACTTCTTCAATGTCGCCCAGATCGTGCGTGGTCAAAATCACGGTGGTGTTGCGCGTGCGATTTTGCTCTTTGATAAATTCGCGGATGCGCTCTTTCACGATCAAATCCAACCCGATCGTGGGTTCATCCAGATACACGACCTGCGGCTCATGGATCAACGTCGCGGCCAGTTCGGCTCGCATCTTCTGACCCAGCGACAAGTTGCGCACCGGCACTTTGAACAAGTCCTTCAATTCCAGCGTTTCGGCGAACTCGTCGAGGAGTTGTTGATACCGAACCGGCGGCAGTTCATAAATACGCGCCACAAAGTTCAAGGATTCGATCAAAGCCAAATCCCACCACAACTGCGTGCGCTGCCCAAAGACCACGCCGATGTCACGCGCATTCGCCACCCGTTGTCGATGCGGATCCCGATCGAGGACGCGCACCGTGCCGCGCGTCGGCATCAGGATGCCCGTCAGCATCTTGATGGTGGTGGACTTGCCCGCGCCGTTCACGCCGATATAGCCCACCAACTCGCCGGGTTCGATGTCGAAGTGAATGCCGTCCACCGCGACTTTGTCTTCATAGCGGGGCTTGAACAGGGCCTTAAACGCACCGGCCACCCCGGGGTCTTTGTGCGTAAGACGGAATACTTTCGTGAGGTCTGCAACGTGGATAATTGACACGGCCCGTTCCTGATTGCCTGAATTCAGCCGGAGATTATACCCGCAATCGACGCTAAACAGTTCCGCCCAACGACCGATCTATGATCGGCCATTGGGCGGAGATGGACCATCGGGGCGGACGCGGCACAGGCGCGGCGCGTTTAACCCAGGCCAAACATGCGCGGCAATGTCTTTTCCAATTCGTTCAACGCCGCTTGCAATTCTTCATCGGCCTCAGTCGGCGCTTCGCCCAACGACTCCAACTGCGCGCGCGCCTTCTTGGTGGCCTTGCGCTTGGCCTCAACCTCCGGCGCGGCCTGCGCCAGTTGATAGTAGGCCTGCGCGCTGTCGCGCTTGCGGTCCAGCGCTTCAAACAAGGCGGCGCTGGTGGTCAACTGCTTGACGCCATCGTGTGCTTCGCCCATCTTCCAACTGGCCACGCCCAATTCGTAGATCGCCTCGGTGTACAGCGCTTCGTCGCGCGCGCGGGCGGCTTGCGCGGCTTCATTGGCCTCACGGCGCGCATCCGGCCAGGCCGCCTGGGCGTGATAAATCCGGCTCAGGCCCAGTTGCGCCCGCGCCTGTCCAATGAAGTCTCGACTGGCCTTGGCCAAAGGCACCGCCAACAACAGCGCTTGTCGGGCAATCTCCAATTGGTTCTGCGCCAACGCGCCCTCGCCCAGCGTGATGAGTTCCGGCCGCACAGCTTCGCCGGTGGTATCGCGCTCGGCCGCTTGTTGCAGCGCCGTCAGGGCATTGGCCCAATCCGCTTGCTGAATGTAAGCGCTGCCCAAAAACACATAGGCCGCGGCGGCCGACGGCACACTTTGCGCCGCCGCCTTAAAGTCTTCAATGGCCTGCGCCAACCGGCCGTGCTGCAAATGCAGGTAGCCGCGCGCCAGCCGCACACTGTTGGCACTGTCCGGCGCAGGCGTCCGGTCCAGTTGCTCCAGCGCCTTGGTCAGCGTCTTTTCCTGATTTTCGGGCTGGCCCAGTTCTTTGTAAATCGCCGCCAGGTTGATGTACGCCTGGATCAATTCCGGCTTGTGATGCAGCGCCGATTGCAAATCGGCGCGCGCTTCGGCCAGATTCGCGATCGGGTGCTCCACCGCCCGATCGAGCGTCTTCCACCAATCGTACCGCGCCGTGCCGCGCAGCGCTTCCGCTTCCGCTACATTGAATTTGCCCGCGATCACTTCGTCCAGATTCTTGATGGCGGCCTCATATTGATTGAAGCGCGTGCTTTGCAAATACGCCCACTCCAACTGCGCCTCGTAAAAATCAGGATAAGCGGCCAACGCCTCCCGATAGTTCTCGGCGGCCTCCTCGTACTCTTCAATCTGGCGCAGCGCACGGCCGCGTTCCACGTAGGCATAGCGCGCATTGGTCCAATGCTCGCCGCCCAGTCGAATGGCCTCCGTGTAATCGACAATGGCGTGATCGTAATCTTTGCGCATGAAGTAGGCCAGCCCGCGATACAGCAAGGCCGACGGCAGATTGGGAAACTCATGCAGCAGCCGATCGTACACTTCAATCGCGCCTTTGGTCAGGCCCTGCATCAACTGCAAGTCCGCGGAAATGCGCGTGCGCTCGATGTCGTCGGGCAGCGCCTCAAAGGCGTGGCTGCGCCAGTAACGCACGTTGAACATGTTCGGGTCCGTCTCCAGCGCCACCGCCAGCGCCTCAAACAAGGCCAGCGCGTGAGTGGCCGTCAACGTGACCGGGCGATTGTCATCTTTGGGCAGCTGGCTCACCAGCAGTTCGGCCAGCGCCTGCCGCCGGGTTTCCGGCGTCCTGCGATATACGTCCAGAAAATCGGTGGCCGTGCGGATGGCGCTGTTCTTGAAGGCCACCGTGTATTCGCCGGTATGCATGTGCAGCAAAGCCTGATCGACCCAGTCCACAATCTGCTCCACCGAGAAGCGCGTCTTCAGCATCAGATCGACGATGTTGGAACTGGCCAGATTTTGAAGATTCTCGACGCCTTCCAGCAATAAGCGGTCCTCCTGATAAATCGTCAGGCCGTCCAGCAGGCTCAACGGTTGATCTTCCTCGAACGCCTTGATCTTGAATTTGCCCAGCGTGGAAGTGGCCGCGCGTTGAATCAAGCGCAGGCCCATCGAGGGAAACAACCCCACGAAAAACGCGACAATGAGAATTTGATCCGACACCCCGATCGACAGCTGCGTCCCGTCAATCGCTTCGGCCGCTTGCTGCAAGGGCAAGGCCAGGCCAATCAACGCCGACAGCGCAAAGACGGTCAGATAGCGCAGCACCAGACTGGCGTAATAGCGCGGCTGCAAATCATCCGTCACATACTGCCGCACCAGCGACCCCAGCCCAAACACATACGCGCCCAGAAAACCGTACGCCAGCGGCGTGGGATTGGGCACCAACTGATCGGGCAACGTCAGGGGCGGAAAAAACACCAGAATCCAGCCCAGAAAACCCAGCAGCGTGGCCATCACGATCGGGGAGTTGAGCGGCCGCGTATTGACCTCGGCCAGGTCCCGCCGGTCGGTCACGTCCGCGCCCGGCGTCGCGGCACGGTCTTCATCCAGAAAGCGCACGGGGCCGTAAACCGCCTCGAATTTTTCCTGATACTGTTCGGCGGCTTCGGGAAAGCCCAGGCGGCGCAACGCCTGTTTGTATTCACGGAAGAGAATGCGCCCGCGCCCTTGAATGAAGTAACTGTAGATCATCACGGGCAGCGCGCCGGCCAGCACGATGAACAACACCCGCGCAATCCACAGCCAGAAGAACGGCGACATGGTGATGATCGCCACGTAGACCGCGGCCACCAGTGCCATCAACAGAAAGAGCGGCAGGACATAGTCGCGCGCTGCGCGCAGTGCCTGCCGCCCGGATGGGGACGACGCTTTACCCGCCGAACTTTGATCGGCCATAGGCCCGCCTTTGTGGGTCGATGCACGTCCGTGCATCTAGATTTACTTGTAGAGGATTCGCACCAGACTTTGCACCGACTCCTGCGCGCCCGGCACATGCTCAATCCACGACTTGAGCCGCGGCTGAAGCGCGGGCAGTTTGTCCCCGACCGAGGTCAAACCGTCTTTCAACGTATCCCAATCCAGGTCGTCACGCTGGACGATGGCCGATTGAATGTGCGCCAGCGTCTGCTTGATCGACGATTTGTCGCCTGACGTCAACGCGCTGGCATCCACCAGCTGATTCAAATCGACCAGGGTCGGCGCAGACTCCTCCCCGTCGCCAAATTCAGCAGCGGCCTCGTCCACGTTGCGGGCCGTCACATTGGCGGTCGTGACCCAATCCCGGTAGTCGTAGATCGATTTCTGCTGCTTGATGTCGTCAACACTCGAATGGTATTCACCTTTTTGAAGTGGCGCAGACATAGTCGCTCCTCCTGTCTTTCTCGCTCACACGTTGAGCACTTTGATTATAGCGCAAATCACCGGCGAGTGGCACAGTGAATCTGCGGACAGACTCCCCCAACCCGATGGTATAATCTCGCCCGGAGAATCCGTCATGCCCGTCACCATTAACGTCGGCGATGTCGTGCGTATGCGCAAGCCGCATCCCTGCGGCAGCTTCGACTGGCAAGTCACCCGCATCGGCGCGGACATCGGCCTGAAGTGCCAGACCTGCGGACGGCGCGTCATGCTAACCCGTCACGACTTTGAGAAGCGCCTCAAAACCATCCTGGAACACGCCACCCCGCCCGACGAACCACCCGGCTCACTTCGCGGAAACCCTTCAGGTCTGTTATAATCCCGCGGCGGTTGAGCCATTTGGCCCGCCAAATATATCACTCCATTTGGAGAGGAATGTCCCAATCTGTAGTCGCCGAGAGTTCAACCCAGTCGCTGAAAATCATGCGGCGGGCGCTGTTCCTCTCCTCTTTCCCGATCGGTGTGCTCACCCTGGGCATTCCGATTTACGGTCCCGATCGACTCCACCTCAACGCGGTCGAAGTGGGCGAACTCATCAGCATCTATGCGCTGATGATGTTGTTGATGCGGCCTATCGTCGGCACGGCCATGGATCGTTTTGGGCGGCGGCGCTTTTTCATTGCGGGTACCGCCTTGCAACTCACGTCCAATATTTTCTTTGCGGCGGGCAGTTCCTTCGCGTGGTTGTTCTTTGGGCGGGCGGCCCAAGGCGTGGCGGCCGGTCTCTTGTGGCTGAGTGCCTACGCCATCACCGCCGATTTGGCCGCCGACGGCAAGCATGGCAACTTGTTCGGCTCGGTCGAAGAGATGCTGGCGCGCGGCGGCCTGTACGGCGCGGCCATCGGCGCACCGATCTTATTGATCACCCAATTCGACCCGATCGCCTGGGCGCTGGTGTTTGCCTTCTATGCGGCGTTGAACGGCCTGGGCCTGTACTGGGCGTGGAAGCACTTGCCTGAGACGTATCACAAAATTCAAACTCAGGCGATCCATTTCACCATCCCGAATGTCAGCCGCCAGATGCTGATCTTAATCTCGATCGTGCTGTGTACGTCCATCGCGAATGCCGCGCTTGCACCCATCACGATTCAGTTTGTGCTGCAAGACATGAAGTTTCCCGTAATCGTCGTGGCCCTGGCGTACATTCCATCGGCGATTGTGTTTTCGTTTTTGCAGTCCCGGTTGGGCAAGCTGGCCGATCGGGTGGGGCGCAAACGGCCCATTGCGCTGGGCCTGGTCACCAGTGGTTTATCCAGCACCATCGTCCCGAACCTGGCTTTGTTGCTGCCCCTCATCGGCGGCTGGGTTTTGATTCCGCTGGTCGGGATGTGGGTTAGCG
>JAGOBP010000591.1 GCA_017999195.1 Thermoflexales bacterium | reverse complement strand
GTGCTGCGAATCAAATAACATGCGCGTCATTGGCACAGCCGGCCACGTCGATCATGGCAAATCCACCTTAGTCCAAGCCCTTACCGGCACGCATCCCGATCGCCTGAAAGAAGAGCGCGAACGCGAGATGACGATCGACCTGGGCTTTGCGTGGCTCACGCTGCCCGGCGGCGAACCGATCGGCATCGTGGATGTGCCCGGCCACATCGATTTCATCGAGAACATGCTGGCGGGCGTGGGCGGCATCGATGCCGCCCTGTTCGTCATCGCCGCCGACGAAGGCGTGATGCCGCAAACGCGCGAACATCTGGCCATTCTCGATTTGCTCAAAATTGGCAGCGGCCTGGTCGCCCTCACCAAGGTTGATTTAGTCGATGCGGACTGGTTGGAACTGATCACGAGTGAGGTGCGCGAGGCGCTACGCGGCACGGTGTTAGCCAACGCCCCGATTTTGCCAGTATCCGCCCGATCAGGCGCAGGCATCCCGGCGTTATTGGCCGCGCTCGATCAACTCTTGCAGCAACAACCGCCTCGCGCTGATCGTGGACATCCGCGCCTCGCGGTCGATCGCGTCTTCAGCATCGCGGGCTTTGGCACCGTGGTCACGGGGACGCTCATCGACGGCGTACTGAACGTCGGCGATGAAATCGCCATTTTGCCCAAGAATTTGCACGCGCGCATTCGTGGCCTGCAATCGCACAAGACCAAGATCGAGCGTGCTACACCGGGCAGCCGCGTGGCCGTCAACCTTAGTGGCATCGAATTGGCCGAAGTCGATCGCGGCAACGTCATCACCACACCCGATTGGCTGACGCCGACGATTTTGATCGACGCGCAGTTTGAACATTTAGCGTCCTCGCCGCGCCCGATCGGCCACAACGCCGATGTCAAGTTCTTTCACGGTGCAGCCGAAGTGCCCGCCCATATACGCTTGCTCAACGACGAAACGATCGCACCCGGTCAGACCGCATGGGTGCAATTTGCCTTGCGCGAACCGCTGGCGATGTTGAAAGGTGATCGTTTCATCGTGCGCCTGCCTTCGCCCTCGATCACGCTGGGCGGCGGCACGATCATCGATCCGCAGCCGGGGCGACGACATCGCCGCTTCAAGGCGGACGTCATCGCGCGACTGGCAACGCTGGCCCAAGGCACACCGTCTGAACTCTTGCTCAAAGCCCTTGAAAAAAGCGGCCCCAGCAACTCAAGCGAGTGGTTCAAGCGCGCGAACCTCGCACCCGATGTAGCACGCTCGGCGTTAGCGGAACTGATCGAAACACAGCAAGCCTTCACACTGAAAGACGATTTGTTTATCGCCGCCAGCACCTGGTCGGCGCTGAAAGCGAAAACCGCCCATGAATTAAGCGTTTATCATCGGGCGCATCCGCTTCGATCGGGTATGCCGCGTGAAGAATTAAAGAGCCGCCTGAATCTGGATACGAAATTGTTTAACCTCGTGATCGAGCGTGCCACCAGTGAAGGCGTGACCGCCATCGGCAATGCCAACTTACGCGCACCCGACTTTGCCATCGTCTTCAAAGCCGATCAGCAACGCGCCATCGACGGGCTGTTGGGCAAATTCAAGGCCGCGCCGTGGGCCACGCCATCGCTGAAAGATGCAGAAGCCGCGGTCGGCGCCGAGGTGCTATCGGCGGTAGTAGATTTGGGGCAGTTGATCAAATTGAGCGACGACGTGCTCTTGCTGCCCGAGACGTATCGTGCCGCGCTCGATCGCATTCGCGCGCACTTCGGCGAACATCAAACCATTACCGTGGCGCAAGTCCGCGACTTCTTTGCGACCAGCCGCAAATACGCGCTGGCGTTGATGGAATACCTGGATGCGCAGGGCATTACCAAACGCGTCGGCGATGAACGTGTTTTAGGTCGCACCACCTTCTAAGGAGAACCCATGTCATTATCGAGTCGTCTGATCAAAGTCGTGAGTATCAGTCTGGTTATCGGCGTACTGCTGGGCGCGTGCGGCGGGGCAACCGCCCCAGCCGCTCCGGCACAACCAGCGGCAAATGCTCCGGCTGCCCCGCAAAATGCGGCCCCCAGCGAAGCCACCGCCACGCTGGCCGTGCCCCAGACGCCGGTCGCCGCGCCCGTGTCCGAGCCAACGCTGGTTCCGGCCCCCACCGAAGTGCCCACCGCCATCCCCGCGACGGTTGGCTCTGCCGCCTATAACGGCCTGAGTTTCAACTATGATTTGGCCCTGGCGCAGCAAGTGACAGCCACCACCGTGCCCGCGCAGAACCCCGGCCCCGATGCGCCGTACTGGGCCATCGTGCCCGCCTACGATGAATTTAACTTCGTGGGTTATCCGTCCAAGAATACGTATCACAAGCCGCGCATTGAAGTCTATGCGGTGGACGAATTTATCGCCATCAACCCGGCGGCGAAGGACCAGGTCGATCAGCTGAAGCAGCTGCTGGGGGACGCGCCCGGCGCACCCGATCGGATTCCGCTGATCCCGATCTTCAATGCGGCCCAAGTCTTCCGCTCGCAGGTGAAGTATTTGAATTTCCAGAGCGGTCAGGGCGTTCGCTTCGTCACGCAATACGATCAGGCCATCATCCCCATCAACAATCAGGAAGTCTTCTACACCTTCCAGGGCCTGACCAGCGACGGCCGCTACTACATCGCCGCGATTTTGCCCGTCGCAGCAAGCGCCCTGCCCGACACCGATCAGATGACGCCAGAACAGATACAATCAATGGGCACAGCCGAAGCCTTTGAGCAGTATTTGAATCAGGTCGTTCAAACGCTCAACGGTCTGCCCGCCGCCGACTTTGCGCCCAATCTGGACCAACTGGACGCCCTGATCAGCTCATTACGGCTGGAGAAGTAAGCGGCGTTCTACACGACCATCACTATCGAGTCATGCCCCGTAACGCGGCGACCTCTGAACCAGGTCGCCGCGTTTTCATTTCCATAATGGACAACATTGTAACCAAACATTAACTGAAGAAAGACCTCGCCCGAGGTAGAATGGTTGGCA
>JAGOBP010000590.1 GCA_017999195.1 Thermoflexales bacterium | reverse complement strand
TGCTGCATAGTCTGAGGCGCGTTCGAAACCCGGCTGCCGTTGACGACTTGATCGAGGCATTGTCTCATCCACTGGATGATGTGCGTGATTACGCGGCAGAAGCACTCGGACACATCGGCGACGAGCGTGCCGCTCCCTCGTTGATCACACTTGCCTTTGATCCGATCGAGTGGGTGCGCGAGTCGGCAATCAAGGCCGTGCGAGATGGGTTCACGCACATTCGGCGAGTGGAGTCGATTCAAGCTGCTGCCCAGGCCCTGCGCCATTCGGAAGTCAGCGTGCGTTACATAGCGCTGCTGATTTTGGCTAAGGCAACGCCTGAACGAGTGTCGCCAAAGGTACAGGAGCAGATTCGAAGTCGTATTGAAGCCGACGATGAGCCGCATATCCGCCGGGCCGCCATAAAAGCGCTCGGGAAGCTGGAAGGCCCACACGCGACTCTGTATCTGTGTGAACGGCTCAGAAAATCTAGTCACGAGCCCTGGACGTTGGCCTTACTCGATACGCTGCATGACATTGGTGATCCGCGTGCCGTTGAAACGATGGTGGAGGTTTTGCAGCTGCGGGGCAGCACCGGCCCGCTCGACATGATCGGCTCGCCCTGGCTCTATTTGCTGAGGCTCGAGTTCCTAACTGAACTCCTGCGGTTTCTACCGGCGACTCAACCAATCATCGCGCGCCTGTCCTTTGCCTTTGAGATGCGGGTCATGCCAAACGACGCGGTTTTCCTGTCAGATGGGCGGCGGGTGACACACGCCTTAGCCATGCGTTGGCTGAAGGCTGAGCGACAGATTTGACATGCTCTGCCACTGAGTCTACACTTACTCTCGTTGTTATTCCGCTCCAGTGAACGTGCTATGTCCAACGAAACCGACGCCCGGATCGTCATCGATCGGTTGCTCCGCGATGCTGATTGGGACATTGAAGACAAGGCGCAAGTCTCCACCGAAGAGGCTGCCGCCGATGGCCGCGCCGATTACGTGTTGAAAGATTCGCGCAGCCGGCCGCTGGCCGTCATCGAGGCCAAGCGCTTCTCCATCGATCCCTATGCCGCCAAAGATCAGGCCCGCGCTTACGCGCAATCACTGCCGGTGCATTTTGTCATTCTCAGCAACGGGAATGATCACTACTTCTGGGATTATGCCGACGGCGACGCCCGCCCGGTTCTGGGTCTGCCCACGCAAGCCGATCTGGAACGTCGCGCGAATCTGAAACAACATCGACAGGGCGATCTGGTGCAGTCGTTGGCGGCTGTGCCGTATCCAACGCGCTTTCGCTTCAAGGGCGATGAAATTACGCCGCACCCCTACCAACTCGATTGCTTGCGCGCGGCCGATGCGGCCCTAGCGGCCGGTCGCCGCCGCATGTTGTTCGAGATGGCCACCGGCACGGGTAAGACGCTGACCATCGCGATGTTGATCAAGCGCTGGTTTCAGGCCGGCCTCATCTCGCGCGTGCTGTTTCTGGCGGATCGCATCGAACTGGCCCGGCAGGCCAAGCAGGATACGTTCGATGATTATCTGGCGCAGTGGCCGGGCACGCTGCTCTATGGCGGCAAGCACAGTCTCGAAGGGCAGATCGTGTGTGGGACACTGGATACGATTGCGGGTCAACTGGGGAAAGGCGGCTTTGGTCATGCCTATTTCGATGCGGTGATCACCGACGAGTGTCATCGTTCGATCTACGGTTCACATCGCGCTACGCTTGATTTCTTTGACGGGATCCACATCGGCTTGAGCGCCACGCCGAATCCCGGCGAGCTGCAGTGGGTCAGTGAGACCGAGCGGCAGTTGGTGCGCAGCACCTATCTGTTCTTCGATTGCTGGGACAGCGCGAAGCAGATGGGCAATCCGACGTTTGCGTATGACATTCAACACGGCATCGCCGATCGGTTTCTGGCGAACTACCAGATTTATCAGGCTGAATCGCGGCTGACCTTGGAAGGCGCGCAGTGGGAGGGCGACGACATCGCGCCCGGCGAGTGGGAACGCACCTACACCTCGATCGATCGCAACAAGTTGATGGTCGATGAATTCTTCCGCGTCGAGGCCGAACGTCCGCCGGTTGAGTCACCGGCCGTCGAGCACCCGCGCAAGACGATCGTGTTTGCCGTGAACGAACGGCACGCCGTACAGTTGGAGCAGTTGTTCAACAAGGCCGTGAGCGATGACGAAGTGCTGAGCCTCGCGCAGAAATATCACCTGTCGCCGGGGCAAGTCCGATCGGATTACGCCAAGAAGATCACGTCGTACAGCAACAACGGCTTCACCCGCCCACTGATCGATCGTTTCAAGTTTGACGTGCTGCCCGTCATCGCCGTCTCGGTCGATATGCTCGACACCGGCTACGATCAGAAAGACATCGAGAATCTGATCATGCTGCGGCCCACGCGCTCGGCCATCAAATACGCGCAGATGCGCGGGCGCGGTAATCGGTTGTGTGAGCGCAACAAACGCGGTGAAGTCATCAACAAGACCTCATTCATGATCTACGATTTCGTGGGCAATACTGAGCAGTTCAACGATCCCGGCGAGGTGTATCATCGCCCGCGCTTGACGGGGCAGCCGCGACAGGCCAGACCGCCCGACGATGACTTCACCATCCTGGAAGGCGGCGAACGCCAGAGCCGGGAACGCCGATCGGGGTTGCAGGTGATTCCGCTCGGGGCGTTGGAAGATGAATTCCTGCATCGTGAAATGCTGATCGTCGGGCCGGAAGGGCTGGCGATCGATCGCAAGACATATCTGGGTGAATGGCAGGCCGTGATTCAGCGCATGAAAGACGCCGACCTTGCCATCAAGGCCATTGCCGAAGGCGGCATGGTGAGCGAGGCTGAGTTGGAGCGACTGGCCGCGCGGCTCAATTCACCGGAGTTCTGGTTCAATGAAAAGACGCTCCGTGAGGCGCACGCTCAACCGATCGGAGCATTGAGCGATTTCATCCGCGCCGCGTTGGGGCTGTATCGTTTCCCCACGCGCGAAGAGCGCATCGAGCAGAATTTT
>JAGOBP010000589.1 GCA_017999195.1 Thermoflexales bacterium | reverse complement strand
AACACTTTGTCCATCCCGATGATCTGGCGATCGTGGGCGCTGAGATTGAAAAGGCCCTCAATTCGACGGATCAACATTACAGCCGCTCGCTGGAACATCGTATTATCTATACTGATGGCGGCCTCGGTTACATCTCTGTCAACATCAACATCGACCGCGACGCGCAAGGCCGCATCCTGCGCTACTACGGCGCCAATCAGGACATCACCGACCGCAAGCAGGCGGAAACGGCCTTGCACGCCAGCGAAGAAAAGTATCGCGATTTGATCAATGGCATGAACGATACCATCTGCGTGATTGGTTTCGACACGACTATCATGGATGTCAACAACGCGGCCACCCGCGTGCTGGGTTATACCCGGGACGAGCTGCTGTCGATGAAGATTCCCGATATCGATGCAAACCTCGCCCCTGATCAAATCCAAAATCTAGCCGGCAGTATGCCGCGTGACAAAGTTCAGGTGTTCGAGACCTGGCACAAGACCAAGACCGGCGAGCGACTGCCGGTTGAGGTGAGTTCCAGCCTGGTGTCCTATGGCGGCCAGACCGTTATTCTGAGCATCGCCCGCGACATCACCGAACGCAAGCAGGCAGAATTAGCCCTGCGCCACAGCCAGGCACAACTGACCGACGCGTTGCGCATCGCGCAGCTGGCTGACTGGTCCTATGACGTCCCGACCGACACGTTCACCTTTAACGATCAGTTCTATGCGCTGATGCACACCTCGGTCGATCGTGAAGGCGGCTACACGATGTCGTCGACGCACTACACTCAACGCTTCGTGCATCCTGATGACGCGGCCCTGGTCGGCATTGAAATCGGCAAAGCCTTAACGACGACTGACCCCAATTATCGCGGCGAAGTCAGTCACCGCGTCTATTTCGGTGACGGTGAGCCGGGCTATGTCACCGTTCGGTTCACCATTGAGCAAGATGAACATGGCCGGACAATCCGAACCAATGGTGCCAATCAAGACATCACTGCGCGCAAACGTGCTGAAGAAGAAATTCAGCGTTCGGAGCAGCTCATGCGCACGGTCATTGACTCGACACCAGACTGGATCTTCATCAAGGATCAGGAGCACCGGTATCGCCTGGCCAATCAGGGCTACGCCAATTCGCTGCACATCCCGGTCGACAACTTTATCGGCAAGGATGATCTGGAACTGGGCTTCCCCGAAGATCTGGTCAAGGGCAATCCTGAACAAGGCCTTGCCGGCTTCTGGGCCGACGATCGGGCAGTAATGGACTCCGGCCAGCCGAAGGTCATCCCTAATGATATTGTTTCCATCGATGGGGCGCGTCATATCTACAATACGATCAAGACGCCATTGCGCGATGCGGCTGGGAAGGTGTGGGCGGTGCTGGCGTTTGCCCGCGATATCACCGAACGCGAGCAACTGCTGCAAGACGTTCAGCGTCGCGCCAATCAAATTGAGGCGGTCGCTGAGGTGGGCGCGGCGTCGGCTGCATTGTTGGAGCCGCAAGCATTGCTGGAAAGCATCGTGCGGCTCACGCGTCGCCGCTTTGATCTATATCACTGCCACATCTTCCTGATGGATGAGGCCGGTCAAACACTTAAAGTGCAAGCCTGCGGCTGGCGCGACCCGGAAGATGAGAATCGGCCGGCCAGTGACCACGTCATTCGGGCCGACGCCGTTCAATCGCTGGTGGCACGCGCTGCCCGCACGCGCAAGCCGGTGATCATCAACGATGTGCGTGCCGAGCCGGGTTGGCTGCCCAACCCGCAGTTGCCCGATGTTCAATCGGAAATGGCCCTACCCATGGTCGTGGGCGACAAAGTCCTGGGCGTCTTCAACGCCCATGCGGATGAACGCGACCACTTCACCGACGATGACGCGCAAGCTATGACCACCCTGGCTACGCAGACCGCCATCGCGCTGCAGAACGCCCGCCTCTTTGCGCAAACCCAGCGCACCGCTGAAGAACTGGACTTGCTCAACCGGCGGCTAACCGGCGAGGCGTGGGAAACGTATTTGCAGCGCAAGACGCGCGAACACGTCATCCTGGCCAAGAGCAATAATCCGGCCGCGCCGGACGCGCTGCCCATGTTGAACGAATCTCTGGCCGCCGGCCAGGTGGTTGTCGAGCAGGCCGCCGATCAACCCGCGCAAACCATCACCACGCCCATCGTCCTGCGCGGCCAGACGGTCGGTGTGTTGCGAGTTCAGGCTGACCGCGAGGGCTGGAGCGAAGATGTCCAGTCGGTCTTGACCAGCATTGCCAGCCACATCGCGCAGGCCGCTGAAAATACCCGCCTGCTGGAAGAAAGCGAAACTCGCTTTGCGCGCGAACGCGCGCTGGCGGAAGCCACCGATAAGGTTCGGCGTCGCACCGAGGTCGATCAAATTTTGGAGACGGCCGCCGCTGAACTGGCGCACTACTTGCAAGCCAGCGCCGTCAAGGTGCAGGTTGGCACGTCTGATCAGGGTCGTGCTTAAGTGTTACGGACCGTGTTGACACCGGAGGATACGCGATGACGCTTGCCCAACCACCCATTCCCGGCGCGACCGAAGCCCAGGGTCGACGCGTGCGGCAGTTGGCCGTGATCATGTTGATCGTGATCGTGCCGACGTTTGGCCTCTACACCTTCCTGGCGGTGCACACGGGCACCTGGCAGATGGCGGTGGCCGCCGGCGCGGTCGGCCTGTATGCGATCGGCGTGTTGGTCAGTCTGCGCTTGAGTAATCGCGGCCGTGTCTACCAGGCTGCGGACATGCTCATCCATGGTATTGCGGCTGGCTTCCTGGTGTTCACCCTGGTTATCGCCGGCTTTGGCGCATTGCTTAGCCTGGTCACCGTGCTATTGGCGATCACCATCAGCACCCAGACTTTGCCCGCCAACCGCGCCCGCACCGCGATTCTGGTCAGCATCGCCCTTGGCCTGGCCAACCTGATGCTGGATGCCGTGCTGCCGCCCTATCGCGCGACGCTGCCGGAATTGCAGGCCTATATTCCCATCGCGCTGGGGCTGCTCGTCGTCG
>JAGOBP010000588.1 GCA_017999195.1 Thermoflexales bacterium | reverse complement strand
GTTGTAGTTGACGACGTGGCTTTCGCACGACACAAAGTCGCCCACTTTGCGTTCGGTGACGTTGCGGCCCACCTCCACGATGTCGCCGCAAATTTCGTGGCCCTGGATCAGCGGCACGGTCTTCACGCGCCCCTGCGACCACGTATCCCAGTTGTAAATGTGCAAATCCGTCCCGCAAATCGAGGTGGCGCGCACCTTGATCAGCACGTCGTTGGGGCCGATCACGGGAATGTCGCGCTGCATCAGCGTTAAGCCCGGACTGCGCGACTGTTTGACGAGGGCCTTCATGGTGTGGTTCATCAGCACAACTCCTTGAGGAGAGAGGGTGGTGGGCGCACGGACTGAAGTCCGTGCTTCACGAGTATAGCACCAGTCCGCGCCGCCAGTGAGCGCGAACAGACCGTTTTTTGGCGTGACGTTCGTCGGTTCGCGTCGCTTTTGCCGCCCGTAATCGGTGTATAATCAAACGCGATGACATCCTCAACCACCCAGCGCACGCTCCAAGCCAAAGTCCGCGCCGTCAATCGCCTGCTGATTCAGGCGTATGGTTTGCCCGCGCGTCCGATTTGGGCGGGCACGGTGGGCTTGATCGATCCATCGGAAGCGCGCCCCACCTGGGACCCGATTGATCCGCTCGACGAACTCATCAACACGATTTTGAGCCAAAACACGAACGACCTCAATCGCGATCGCGCCTACCGCGCCCTCCGAGCGGCCTTCCCCACCTGGGCGGCCGTGCGCGATGCGTCGCCTGCCGCCGTAATCGAAGCCATCAAACCGGCGGGCCTGGCGAATCAAAAAGGGCCGCGCATTCAGCAGGTGCTACAGCGCATCACGGCCGAACGGGGCGAGTTGGACATTCGGTTTCTGGCCGATTTGCCTGTGCCGGAAGCCAAAGCATGGTTGACCTCGCTGGACGGTGTCGGCCCCAAGACCGCCTCGATCGTGCTCTTGTTCGCGTTGGGCAAGCCCGCCTTCCCGGTCGATACGCACATCCATCGGGTCACGGGGCGATTGGGCTTGATTCCGCCCAAGACCACCGCCGATCAAGCGCACGAACTTCTGGAAGCGCTCGTGCCGCCGGAGTGGTATCATCCCTTGCACCTGCTTATCATTCAGCACGGGCGCAAAGTGTGCAAAGCGCAGCGCCCCCTGTGCGAAGTCTGTTCATTGCAGAAGCAGTGTATTTACTATCAAGCGGAGCATGGAGGTACAGCATGAAGCCAGCCGGGAAACGCCACACCTTGCTCGTTTTTCGCCGTCGCTATCACAATCATCGTGGCTTGTATTTCTTTGTCGCGTTCCTATTCTTTGCGTTCTACGTGGCGCTAAACCTGGCCCCGGCCACCTTCTGGGAGCGCATTCCGTGGGGGCCGGACTACGACTGGATTTTGCTAGTGGCGGGCGTCATCGTATTCTTGATCGCCCTGTTCCGCGTGGTCGCCAGCCAGATTCCCTACGTGCAATGCACCGAGAAGAACCTCAAGATTCAGACGCCGCTGTACCCCATCGTGATCTCGTACAAGCGCATGCAAGAGACGCGGCCCAATCCCTTGTTCCAGGTCTTCCACCGCGAGAAACTATCGCGCGCGGAACGCAACATCGTGCTCGAAGACAAAGTGGGCGGCCAAACGGCGCTCGTCATCGACATGGCCAGCTGGCCCATGAGCCTGACCACGCTGAAGTTCTGGCTGAGCAATCTCATGTTCACGGCGGACAATCGCGGCCTGGTGTTGTGGGTGGAAGATTGGATGACGCTGAATCGCGAGTTGGGCGACTTTAGAGACCGCTGGCGCGACCGCAAGACTGGCCGCGACGACGGTCCCTCGGCCAGCCTGTACGGGCAAATCATGCGGGACAAATAACCAAAAGCCCCTCGCAATTGCGAGGGGCTTTTTTGGGGGTCGGCCAACATGAAAGTGATTAGAGATTCAGATATAGATTGGAAAACACATTGCCAATGGCCGGACCGATTAGAGAGAGTATCACCAACACGACCAACGTAACAAGCGCCAGCAGCAGGGCATATTCCACAATGCCCTGCCCGCGTTCACCGGGTAGATAGATCATCACCATCACCCCCCTTCGTCCTTTTGTTTAGTGTACGCTTGATTGAACCGCAGTGTCCATCCCCCAAACATCCTAGCTGGCCAGGCGCGCGGCCAGCCAGGCCTCGATTACGCCAAACACCTGCGCCTGCTCGCGCTCGTTATGAATTTCGTGATAC
Source organism: Thermoflexales bacterium (assembly GCA_017999195.1). Classification (GTDB taxonomy): domain Bacteria; phylum Chloroflexota; class Anaerolineae; order Fen-1058; family Fen-1058; genus JAGOBP01. Next base: position 779 of record JAGOBP010000588.1, on the reverse strand, counting down.
AGACCGTCAAATTCACGATAGGTGACCAGTGCGGCCGGGACGGTTTTCGCAAAAGCGCGCGCGCCCTCGGCCAGGCACACCCGATCGGCACCGCCGTGCAGCATCAATAACGGCACGGACCATTCCCCCGCCCGCCCATAGAGATCCGCCCGCACTTTTTCCGCTTCCGTCGCCAGACGCGGCGTGGCCCAGCGATGGTTCAACGGATCGGCGTCATAGGCAGCGATCACCGCCGGGTCTTGTGACAGATACTTCGTCAGCACACCGTTATCCATTTTCAAAGACGGCGTGACATTGCTCAAGACGTTCGCCAGACTGCGCTTCCACTTGGGCATGACCAGCGCATCGCGCAGCGCGGTGCCCGTCACGATGATGCCGCTCAACCCGGCCGGATGATCCATACCGTATTTCAGTGTGATGAGCGAACCCAGACTGTGACCCAAAACAAACACCGGGGTCGCCGCATCAACCGATCGGATGTGCGCCACCCGCTGTTCGACATCCGCCACATACTGATCGAACCGATCGACATAGCCCGGCTTCCCGCCCGATCGGCCATGCCCGCGCGAATCGGCCCCGTGCAGCGAATAGCCGCGCGGCACGAAGTAATCCACGTAGTTTTGATAGCGTCCGCAGTGCTCGCCCAAGCCGTGCACCACGACCAGGTGCGCGCGCGGGTGATCGGCCGCCCAGGTCTGCGCGTACAGTTCAAGCCCATCGGCAGCGGTAAAACGGCGTTCGGTAGGTTGGGGCATGGCTTTCTCCACACGACGAAGTGG
>JAGOBP010000080.1 GCA_017999195.1 Thermoflexales bacterium | reverse complement strand
AGCGGGCGAGCGCATTTTGAATGCGGCCGGTATCCCCAACTTCAAGTATCCCGATCGCGCCACGAAAGCCTTCATGTACATGTGGAAGTCGGCGTACAACTTGAAGGGCATTTACGAAACGCCGCATATGCCGGAAGACGAAGCGACCAAGATCGATCGCGCCAAGGCCGAGAAGATGATTCAAGACGTGCGCGAGACGGGCCGCACCATTTTGACCGAGTTCGAGTCGAAGCAATTGCTGGCCGCCTATGGCATTCCCATTGTAGAGACGCGCGTCGCCATCACCGAACTTGAAGCGATCCGAGCGGCCGAAGACATCGGCTACCCCGTCGTGTTGAAGTTGTACTCCAAGACGCTGACACACAAGACCGATGTGGGCGGCGTGCAGTTGAACCTGAAGAATCGCGATGCGGTGTTGACGGCCTATCGCGGCATTCTGCAAGCCGTGACCGAGAAGAAGGGCGCGGAACATTTCAACGGCGTGACCGTGCAGCCGATGGTCAAACTGGAAGGCTACGAAGTTATCCTGGGCGCGAGCATCGACCCGCAGTTTGGGCCGGTGCTGTTGTTCGGGTCGGGCGGGCAGTTGGTGGAAGTGTACAAGGATAGCGCCCTGGCGCTGCCGCCGCTCAACACCACGTTAGCCCGCCGCATGATGGAACAGACCTTGATTTATAAGGCGCTGAAGGGTGTGCGCGGCCGCCGCCCGATCGATCTGGATGCGCTGGCCGCGTTGATGGTGAAGTTCAGCCAACTGGTCGCAGAGCAGCGCTGGATCGAAGAGATCGACATCAATCCGCTGCTGGCCTCGCCCGAGCAGTTGATCGCCCTCGACGCGCGTGTGGTGCTGCACGGCCTCAACGTGACCAAAGAGCAGCTGCCCAAGCTGGCGATTCGCGCCTATCCCAACAAGTATGTGAAGCCGTGGACGACCAAGGACGGCGTGAACATCGTCATCCGCCCCATCAAGCCGGAAGATGAGCCGCTGTTGGTGAAGTTCCATCAAACGCTGTCGGATCGCAGCGTGTACATGCGCTTCCTCAACCCGATTCTGTTGGGCGACCGCATCGCGCACGAGCGGCTGTCGCGCATCTGCTTCAACGACTATGACCGCGAGATGGCCCTGGTGGCGCAGTGCGAAGACTGCGACGGCGGGCCGGAGATTATGGCTGTGGCGCGCTTGAGCAAGATGCACGGCCGCGCGGAAGGCCAGTTCAATATGCTGGTCAACGATCTGCATCAAGGGCGCGGCATCGGCAGTGAATTGCTGCGGCGCTTGATTCAAGTGGGCCGCGATGAGAAGTTGGAAGTCATCAGCGCCATCATGTCCATCGAGAACAAAGAGATGCAGCGCATGGTCGAGCGGCTGGGCTTCACCCTCAGCCCGCTGGATGAGAAGATGATTCGCGCGGAGTTAAAGTTGTAGCAAGAGGCAGGATGCAAGCGGCATCCTGGGCGAAACTTAGTGAAATTGAAGAATGCAAAGACTTCCGAAGTCGTATGACTTCGGAAGTCTTTTTTGTGATGCGGAGACCTCGGAGGTTTTCATTGACAGTCCGGTAGTGGCTGACAGTCAAGCGAGTGAGCCAGCCAGCAATGCCCAGCTCGGTCGCTAAAACCTCCGAGGTCTTAGCCCTGGCTCGCCGTGTTGGGTGCGTTTCGATTTGTTATTTTGTTCTATCACCTTCTTCGCTCAGGACTACACTTCGTCCAATAAAAGCAAAAACAATCAAAATGACTGCGCTGATCCAGCCACCAAGATTAAATGTATTTGGCACATAGAGACCAATCCCGACGCCGCCCATTATTAACAACCCAGCCAAGATACCGAATTGCGGCATGCCGTATAAGAAGATGAAGGGTAGGTAGTGGGCGCCTACTACTATCATACTGGTGGGGTAAAACCAATTCTCGCGATAGAGTGTAGCTGCGCCAACTACAATAAACCCGATGGGAACAGTGAACGCAATTTGCGTTGCCAGCTGATTGAGTGTGTTTTCTTTGCTGAGTCTTGCTGGACGCCCCATTGATCTCAGAGTGAGTTGGGTTAATGGAAACAACAGCATGCTCACAAAAAACAGGATTGCCATTCCGAGTTGGGATGTGCCCCACGTGCTGGCGGCAGCTGAGAGAGCCCAAATTATCCCAGCGATTAGTTGTCCTGCAAAACCACCTAAAAATGCTGAGCGGATTTCCTTTTGCGCTTCTTTTATTAACATATAATACTTCCTTGACTTCCTTGAAATTCTAGAAGCACCCAACGGCCTCGGCTTCACCCGCCGCCACCCACCCAACGGCCGATGGTCAGCCGTACCGCTCAACCTCGGCCTGATCGGCGGTCGGGTGCACACCGAGGTTGGCCGCTGCCTGCGGACTAAGTGCTTTGCCTACCGACCTCAGCCCCGATCTACAAAGCATCCGCCGAGCACGTGTCCGTTTCGCGAAGCAGTCCGTTTGTCCGATTCAGAGTCCGTTGTCGGCCCGCTGCACGGCGGATTGGGCCGTACGGGTCGATGCAGAATGTCTTTCTAATGCGATGTTGCAGATGGTATCACATTCCTTCTGGCCCGTGATCAGGCGCGCTGTTGCTCGATCAGTATCGCGTCTTGCTCAAGTTGATCCGCAATCACATCCCAATCTGGGCCGAAGCAACGCAAATCTTGGGCCGCGGCATGTCGGATCGTGGCATTCATGGGTTGTTGAAGACAGACAAGACGGAATGCAAGATTACGCATCCAAACTGGCATACTGAGCAAATCAGTTTGATAGACATGCTCGAGAAGGACGATTACATCTTCTGCAGCAGCAAAAGTAAGGAGTTCAATGAAACGAGCCTCCAAAGCGGACATATCCCGAAGGAGAGTAGGGTTATCAAATTCTGTGGTCGGTCGTTGATAAATCGCGTTGAGTTCTTCCCACTTCTCAAGAAGTGGCGGCCGCATTGACATAGATTTTCTTCCTGCTTGCTCTCGACACTATCTATGGTGCCAGTGGATAGGAATATTCTATCATGGCTCGAGCGTTGCTGAAGCCTAAGAGTGCTACTTACACTGAGTGCCGCCCAACGGCCTCGGCTTCACCCGCCGCCACCGACCCAACCGCCGATGGTCAGCCGTAACGCTCAACTCCGGCCTGATCGGCGGCCCGCTGCACACGGAGGTTGGGCGCTGCCCTGCGGAACAAGTGCTTTGTCTGCCGACCTCAATCCCAATCCACAAAGCATCCGCCGAGTGCGCGTCCGTTCGCGAAGCAGTCCGTTTGTCCGCTCCAGAGTCCGTTGTCGGCCCGGCTGTACGCCGTGTTGGGTCGCCACTACCAGTTTAACAGTTCCTGACTTTCCGCCAAGATACTCTTCATTGATCCTCGACGAGTCAGAACCTCGAAACCCTCGGCCACACACTCAAAGGTTGAGTCATGGAACGCGAAAACGTAATGATTGATTTTCTCGAATTGCTTTGCGTCGTGCTGTGAATGAACAGAGTTCATGCGCTCCAATCGCCGAATCCAAGATGAGTCACGCACTTGAAAAACACCGTAAGGGTGTAAGCCACGTTTAGCGAGTGGATGTCCGCTAAAGGCTTCGTCATTCGGTGGTCCAAACATGTGCGCGTATGGACGGTGAAACTTGATGATAGCGATTGCCGTGTCCTCCGAGTCCGGTGACACAACATTCACATATGTTCCATCCCAATCTGGATCGGGTTCAGACACAATGTAGGCAAGTGTAACAGTAAGCTCGTCGCTGATGATGACTGGAAGCGGTGCGCCCACATCGGATTGTGGTGCATTTCGGAGTTCGACGACAGTGTCTAACTCATCAACAGAGTACATGGAATGATCTTTCTGAATGCGGCTGTGCGTCTGGCAAGAGGCGGCCCAACAGATAGTCGACTGCGTTTTTACCGTCTATTCCCCCGGCTCAGAATACCGTCTTTTCAGCCCGTGGGGCGACTTTTGGTTCAATTTTGCCGTCTATTCCGCCCAATTAGCGGATTAGACGGCGACCTGAAAATGGACTTAACCATCGGGACAAAAAGCCGACTTCACTCAACACTCTGACACAGAGTATAGCCCCGCGCCCGCCCCGCGTCAACGCAAAAAAATGAGCGAGAGGTAATACACCTCTCGCACAGCCGGGCTTTATTCCGTCTTCTTCGCCTTCCGCACCGGCGGCTTGCGATCGCTGAGGCACTTGCCGCCCACCATCTCATATTCTAAAGTCGGAGGACACCCCTGTGTACGGGGGAAGCACATTAGACCCTGTCGCAAAGGGAGATTCAGGGTGAGCGCACGGCGATGAAGTCGCCGTGCTGCATAACTGCGCCCGATCAATCGGGCTAACACCAGCCGAATTGATTCGGCACGGCAGCGCAGCCCGGAGATTGATCTCCGGGCGAGCCACCTGCAAAGATACTTCCGATTGAGCCGACCATCTAGGCAGCAAAGCAAAACAGCGCACCGCGTCCGCGCGGCGGGTGAGCGAGCATAGGGTTGGCCGTCAACTTGAGCTAGTCGTTATCTTCAGCGAAGTCCCAAACTACAACCTCGTCTGTGCCGTGGGGCGACTCTGCCAACAATTCACCATGGGCATTAACAATCATCGCGCCGCCAAACGCCGAAGCCGCGCTGTTTATCTCTAGCGCATTGACGATCAACGTCGTTACGCCCGTCGCTTTGGCGGCTTCCAAGTACACCAACCGTTCTTTGGTCAGCCATCGTTCCACATCGGGTGAACGCCCGTCGAAACTGCGCGAAATGGGCAGAATGAGCACGCGCAGCGAAGCCTCCAAACGCCTTACCACCGCCGAATTGAACAGGTCACCACAAATCAGTATGCCCAGTCGCCCGAGGTCAGTCTCCGCGTGGTCCATCCTTTTGCCGTTAGCAAAGGGCGGCTTTTCTTCGATCTTCCGATGCTTGAGGACAACCTGGCCGGTTCTATCCAACAAAACCGCAGCATCGTACACACCAGACGCGGCAGCCTCTATCATGCCGAAGCATAGATAAATGGCATACCGCTTCGCCAATTGCCCCAGCTGGTCCGTGACCGGTCCGGGGATCGGCTCACCAAACTGCTTGAGATCATCCTCATCGTAAATGTAGCCCGTCAAAGTACATTCCGGCAAACACACCAAATCAAGTTGATGCGGTGCGATCTCGGCAAGACGTTGTGCCAGCCGTTCCAAATTCGCGGCCGGGTTACGGGCTTCGGTTTTCAGCGGGACAAGGCCAACGCGCATCCTTGCAGACCTCGCGCTTCGGATCGACTATTCAGGCTGACCACAATCGCTGCTTCGCCATTCGCTACTTCTTCGCCCCCAGCCGCTTGCTCACGCGCTGCCACATCAATGTGGGATGTTCCGGCTGATGCTTGCGCTGCTCATCCTTGCTGACGCGAAACACAAAGTCCTCCAACGTCACACCTACGGGCGTCGCCGACGCGCTCATCACCACCGGCTTGCCCTGGTTCACGGACAGCGCCACCTCGGCGCCGTGCGGCACCACCAGGTTAAAGGGCCGGCGCAGCGCCTCCTCAATCACCTTCTGCCCCAGGGCATTGCGCTCAAACGTCTGATTGAGCACCAACTTGATAATGTCCCGCGGATAATGCAACGTCTCAAAAATATCCAGTGCCGACGCCGTCGACAGCACTGAGGCGAGATCGGGCGACATGACGGCCAGAATTTCTTCCGCCAGATCCAGCCCGGCCAGCGTCGTCTCGCGGAAATCGTGCGGCAAATCCAGCACCACATAGTGATACCGCTCGCACAGCAGCGTCAACACGCGCGTCACCCGTTCGCCCGTAATCAACTCGCTGTCTTCCGGTCGGCGCGGCGCGGCCAGCAAATATGCGCCGCTGCCGTGCGGCATCAACAGGCCGCTCACCACCTCCGCATCAATCTCGTCTACGGCCAGGTGGGCCACATCCGCCCACGTGTTGCGCTGCGCCAGATTCAGCATCAACGCACTATGTCCCGCCATCAGCGACAGGTCCACCAACACCGTGGGACAGTTCCACAACTGCGCCAGCCCCGTCGCCAGATTGGCCGCCAGCATCGAGACCCCCACCCCGCCGCGCAGCGAAAACGCCGCCAGCACCTTGCCCTTAATCTGGGCCGCGCCGCCTTCCGCAGTCGACGCGCGCCGCAGCAGCACCTTCACGCGCGCCTGCAATTCCGGCGGCTGAAAGGGCTTGGTCATATAATCGTCCGCGCCCGCCTCAAAGCCGCGCACCTTCTCTTCCACCGACTCCTGCGCGGTCAGCATCATAATGGGCAGGCGCGCCGTCGTGGGCTTGGCGCGCAAACGGCGGCACACCTCATAGCCGTCCATCTGCGGCATCATCACATCCAGAATCACCAGTTCCGGCCGAATCTCGTCCACCTGCCGCAGCGCCTCCGGCCCGTTGGGGGCCTTGAAGACTTCATACCCGGCTGAACTAAGCACGCGGGCCGTAATCTGGATGATGATCTGATCGTCGTCGACTACCAAAATACGCGGAGACATCATAATCCTCCATGTGTAAGCGCTGCGAACTGCGTACCAAAAGCCGCCCGCGCCCGATCGAATTCCTGCTCCACTTCGCTGAGCAGCGCCTGCCCGCCCTCAACCGTCCGATCGCGCCCCAGTTTTTCCAGGTCGGCACACCGCGCCGCCACCTGCAACACGCCCAGGCTGGCGCTGCTACCTTTTAGCGTGTGCGCATTGCGCTGTAAGCCGGGCGCGTCGGCGGCTGCAATCGACTGGCGTATGGCGTCGATGAGGGCCGGGACACTCTCTAAATACAGATTAACCATTTCCAGGGCAAAATCGCCGTCGCCGTCGGCTTGCAAAGCGCGCAGATCGTCCAGTTTGGACCAGTCGATCATGGCTGGCGGTTCGTCGGGTGCCGCCGGCTCAATCGGGCACAGGTTTTGCCCCCAGCGTTCCAACGCAGCCTGTAGTTCTTTCACTTGAATCGGCTTGCTCAGATAATCGTCCATCCCGGCATCCAGGCACACTTCGCGATCGCCCTGCATGGCATTGGCCGTCATGGCGATGATGCGCGGTTGATTGAAACCGGTTCGCCCCGGCGCGCGAATGCGGCGGGTCGTTTCCAGCCCGTCCAATTCCGGCATTTGCACATCCATCAACACCACATCATACGGTTGGCGCTCCAAAGCCTCCAGCACCTCCAACCCGTTACCGGCCACGTCGGCGCGATAGCCCATTTTGCGCAGCATTTGCAGCGCCAGTTTTTGATTGATGGCATTGTCTTCGGCCAGCAACAGCCGCAACGGCAAGCGCTCGCCCAACTGCGCGTCAAACTGCACCGTGGTCACCGGCGCTTGCCGCGCCCCGCCCGGCTGTCCGGCAAAAGCCTCGACCAGCGCGTCATACAACATCGACTGCTTGACGGGCTTGGTCAGATACGCCGCAAACTGCACATCGGCGGCGCCCACTTCCTGGCGGCCCATGGAACTGAGCATGATCAGCGGCAAGACGGGCGCGCCGCGATAGCGCCGAATCTCTTTCGCCAGCATCAGCCCGTCCATGCCCGGCATCTGCATATCCAGCAGCGCCAGATCAAAGGGATCGCCGCGCTGAATCCACTCCAGCGCCTCATGCGGCGAGGCGGTCTCGCGCGGGATCATGTTCCAAGCGCGGGTCTGGCCCATCAAGACGCGGCGATTGGTGTCGTTGTCATCGACGATCAAGATGCGCCGATCGCGCAGGTGCGGCTGATCGCCCAAATGGTGAACGCGGGCTTGCGTGGGCGCGGCCCGGGCTTGCAGCGTAAAGTGGAAGGTGCTGCCTTGTCCCGGAATCCCCGCGCTGTCCACCCACATCGTACCACCCATCAACTCGCTCAGGCGCTTGCTGATCGCCAGGCCCAGGCCTGTGCCGCCATACTTGCGCGTGGTGGACGCATCGACCTGGCTGAACGACCGGAAGAGCCGATCCAGCCGATCGGCGGGGATGCCTAGACCGGTGTCTTTGACCGCGACGTGCAGCGTGTGCAAAGTGGGATCGTCGTGCGCCTCGGCGGGCAGCAGATCGATCGAGACCACCACTTCACCGGCGTCGGTAAATTTAAGGGCATTGCCCAGCAGATTGATCAGAATCTGGCGCAAGCGCGTCACGTCGCCGATCAAGGTGGCGGGCGTCTGCGCGTCGATGAAGTAGGCCAGCTCAATGCCCTTGTCGCGCGCGCGGGTCACCACCAGGTCCAGCGCGCTCTCGACGCAGTCGCGCACGTCAAAGGGCTGCTGCTCCAACTCCATGCGGCCCGCCTCGATCTTGGAGAAGTCCAGGATGTCGTTGATGATGGTCAACAACGCCTCGCCGCTGGTGCGAATCGTTTCGGCATAGTCGCGCTGTTCGTGCGTCAGGCCGGTATCCAGCAGCAAGCTGGTCATGCCGATGACGCCGTTCATGGGCGTGCGAATCTCATGGCTCATCATCGCCAGGAAGGCGCTTTTAGCCTGCGTAGCGGCTTCGGCTTCGGCGCGTGCGCGCTGCAATTCGCTGATGTCGTGATAGATCGCCAGCGCACCGATCAACTCGCCGCCGACCATGACGGGCACCGCCGACAGTTGCACATCAACCAGTGAACCGTCCTGGCGCATCCGCTGCGTGACCGTGTAGACGCCGCCATTGAGTGACGTGGCCTGCCGACTATAACTCTCAGCTTCGGCGCGCAACTCGGCATTGGTCAGCAGATCGTCGATATTGCGACCCAGGGCTTCGCTCTGAGTATAGCCAAACAAATGCTCGGCCGCCGGATTCCACGATACCACCTCATTGTGATTGGTGATCACGATGGTGGCCACCGGGTTGTTGGTCATGAGCGACTCTAGATACTGCTTCTCGCTCTGCACCTCAGAATAGAGCCGCTGCATCATTTTCTCGGCCTGCTTGCGCTCGGTGATGTCTTCCTTGACGGCCACATAGTGCGTGATCGCGCCGTGCGCGTCGGTGATGGGCGAGATCGACGCGAGTTCCCAGTACAACTCGCCGTTCTTCTTCCGATTGTGAAACTCGCCCCGCCAGGTCTGCCCGGCGCTGATGGTTTGCCACAACACGCTGTACTCTTCCCGCGAAGTGTGCCCCGACTTCAGCACGCGCGGATTTTGGCCCAGCGCCTCTTCCAGCGTGTAACCGGTCAATTGCGAGAACCACGGATTGACGTACTGAATATGGCCGTTCAGATCTGTAATCACGATCGAGACCGGGCTGTGCTCGACGGCGCGCGACAATTGGCGCAACTGCTCCTCGGCCTGCTTGCGCGCCGTGATATCGAAGGTGACGACGACGGCATACGTGACCGGCCCGCCCGGCTCGGCCGAATACGGATACAAGCCCATCTCATAATAATGCGGCTCGCTGCCGTCAAACAAGAACGTGTCTTCATGCCGCACAATCTGGCCCGCAAAACATTGCTCCAAATACGGCAAAATCTTCTCGCGATACCGCGCCTCGCCCCAGACCTCGGCCAAAGAATGCCCCACCAGTTCGGCCCGCGACCGGCCCTGCGCCCGGCAATAGGCATCATTTACGGCTTCAAACACATGCTGCCGATTGATCAACGTCATCGACTCGGTGGCCGTATTGGCGATGAATTCATAGCGCTGCACCTGCGCCGCGGCCTGCTTGCGCTCGGTAATATCCTGCGTGGTGCCGATCAATTGTGCCACCTGACCGGAATGATCGCGCTGCGCCGCAAGCCGCGACGCCAGCTCGATCAGGACGCCATCGGGCCGCCGATACCGGTACTCCCATTCGGCAGCCTCGCCCGTACCGGTCACGTAATCCATGGTGGCTTTCAATTTAGGCCAATCGTCCGGGTGAACGGCCTGCGCAAATTCAGCCAGCGTCGGCGCCTGGGTCTGTGCGTCCCGGCCCGTAATGCGAAACAACTCGGCCGACCACGCAAATTGATTGGCGGCCAAGTCCAACGTCCAACTTCCCAGCCGCGCCACAGACTGCGCCTCCACCAACTGCGCCTCACGCGTGGCAACCTGGTACAGCACAGCGGCGGTCTTCTGCCGGAACAAGAACCACCCGATCACCGTCACGGCCGCCAACAACGTCAGACCGATCGGCAGCAGGCGATGCGCGGCGATGTGCGGCAGCCAATCGGTCGCAGTCCGATCGATCCCCAGCACCGCCACGATCCCGCCCGCCCGATCGTGCACGGCGGCGAAAGCGGACAAGCGTGTGCCCACATCGGAAATGTACGGCCCGATCACGCCGGACTGGCCCGACGACAGCACATCCCAGACGGCCAGCGGCGGCGTTTCCAGCACCGTGCCCGGCGGCAGATGGCGCGTCGAATCAACGGCGTAGCGGATCGCGCCATGATTATTCACCAGGATGTACACGCGTCGAAGATCAGGATTGGTTTGTTGAATATCAGTCAACTGCTGTTGTAACCGCCGGTGATCGGGCAGTTCGGCATCTTCGGGGGAAAGTTGCAGCGAAGACAATTGCGCGGGATCCACTGCCGCGGCCACGATATGGGTGAAATACACCAGTTCATCCTGGCCCTGCTGGATTTCCTTGCGCCCGATGGACTCGGTAAACAACCAGCCGGCCAGCACCACAATCGTCATCAACACGGTAAACTGCCAGCCGCTCCAATCGTGGCGTTGGGTCTGCACGGCCAGGGTCTCGTCCGCCAGCATCGTCTGCCGGTAACTCCAGATCGCCGCCGCGCACAGGATCGCCAGCGCGCCGCCGATGGCGTGGATGGACAACCCCGTCGTGGCCTGAAAAGTGTCAAGATTGAGTGTGGCAGCCGGGAAGAACGCGGCCCGTGGCGCGCCGATGCCGAAACACAGCGCCCATCCGGCCAAGCCCAGCGCGGCCAGGCGCAACGGGCGATAGCCCAGTGAGGCCGGTTTTGCGGCGCGATATAACACCAGCGCCGCCCACAAGCCGCCCGTCAGACCCAGCGCATAGCGGCTGGCCGCGTCCAGCCCGGCCAGATCGGCGGTGGTTCCCAATGCGGCCAGCGCCAGCAGCGGCAGAAGCACCCAGCGGGGCCAGGCGCGGCCACCCACCTGCGGCCAACTGCGCCGGCCAAACTCCACTAGGCACAAAAACGACGCTGCCATCACACCCACTCGCAGCGTCGCCACATCCG
>JAGOBP010000587.1 GCA_017999195.1 Thermoflexales bacterium | reverse complement strand
GGGCATGGCTTGCCCCGGCATGATTTGCGCGGCGACATAGGGCGCCATCGAAGTCGATTGGAAGAGCGCCAATTGCTTGGGCAGCGCTTCGATTTGCGCCGAGACGGTATTGCTGGACGGATCGAGATAGGCCCCCAGCCACGTCCACTGTGCGCCATCCCACGCGTAAAGATCGTAAGTGTCGTTGGTGGCCGCGCCTTCAGGCAGATTGATCGCCAGACTGCCTGACACCGCTGTCTTGCCGCAGCCGTCCAGTTGATAGATCGGGCTGCGCAGCAGTAAGTTGACGGGCAGGGCGTCGCGCGCTTTGACGAAGTCGGCTCCGGCCTGATTGGCCTCGAACTTGTCGGCGCTGATCGATTGCGTTTTCAGCGTCACGGACTGCGCCGGATCCGATAGGGCAATCGTCAGTCCATCGGGCGTGGTGGTGGCCGGCGTCTTTGCATCCAACGTCGTGCCCGAGCAGGTCAAGCCCACGCGCTCAGCCAATGAAATGGGTGGCAGCAACAATCCGACGATGACCAGGATGGCGATAATGCCGATCCACAGATTGCGTCCACCTAGATTTAGATTTCTCATGATTTGAATCCGCTTCCTTTCGTGCCGAACGGGCACGATCTAACTTGAATCGGGTTGGGTAACTTGCGCTAAAAAAAGTGACGGCCAACCCGCACCGTCACCCAGTATTTTCAGGTCTAATGGAACGCGATTCTAACATGGCTCAATTCAATCTGCAAGCGAAAGCCCCTTAGATTATAGGGGTAGACAGCGACTTAAGCCGGGGCACACGACTTGCGGTAAACCCGGTTTTTATCGCACAAATGTTTCAAATCAGCCTCGATTGTGGTAAAATTGATCTTTGTGGAACGCAAACCGATGACTCCCTCAAAACCTCAAGAACAACCGATCGTGGGCGTGCTGGAAGCGCTGGCGCTGGGTTTCGACCGGGTGCGGCGGCAGCCGTGGCTGATGATCCTCCCTTTGTTGCTGGACTTGTTTTTGTGGGTGGGGCCGCGTTTGGAAGCGCAGCCGCTGTACGCGCAGTTTGAGCCGAACCTGAAGAGCCTCTCGGCCGAACTGGATGCCGACGGGCAGTTGGCCGTGCAGGATATGAGTTCGCTGCTGAAAGATTTTCTGGGCCGCTACAATTTATTCTCATGGCTCAGTGTGGGCATTGTAGGCGTGCCGGCCGTCAATACCACCGTCGATGCCACGACGCCGTTAGTGACCGGCTCTGCGCCCGCGAAGTTATCCATTGGCGATGTGGGGGTCTATCTTGGCGCGGCCATCGGCCTTAGCGCAGTCGGGTTGGTGCTGGGCGGCCTGTTCTGGGCCATGCTGACTTTGTCGCTGCGCGGCGAGCATTTTAGTCTTGGCGTCTGGCTGCGCAACGGTCTCGCGATCGGGTGGCAATTGCTGGTGCTGGCGGTGTTGGCCGGGATTGCCACCGTTGTCCTGATGTTTCCGGTATCGATCCTGATGGCGTTAATCAGCGCCATCAGCGTGGGGCTGGCGTCATTGTTGCCCGCGCTGATCGTCACCGCGCTGGCGTGGGTGATCTTTTATCTGGCGTTCACCGTCCACGGCCTGGCGCTGTATCGATTGCCGTTAGCACGCGCGCTGCGCATCAGCGCCTTAGTCGCCCGCATTTTCTTCGTCTCGACGCTGGGTCTGGCCACCCTGTCGATTGTGATCTATGTGGGGCTGGGGCTGGTCTGGGACTTGTTCGCGCCCGATTCGTGGTTGCGGCTGATCGCGATGGCGGGCAATGCTTTCATCGTCGCGGGGTTGGCTTCGGCTTCACTCGTTTTTTACCAAAACCGATCGACCATCTTGACTGAGCGGTTGAACATGCCGCAACTATCCAACGTCTAACATCCAATCTCTAACATCCAACGACCCATTCAGGAGCAAGCGCTGTGGCGGAAGAAACTAAAGTCAAATATGATGCCAGTCAAATTCAGGTGCTGGAAGGTCTGGAGGCGGTACGTCGTCGCCCCGGTATGTATATCGGCAGCACCGACGTGCGCGGCCTGCATCATCTGGTGTATGAAATCGTCGATAATGCCATCGATGAGGCGTTGCAAGGCGAGGCGTCGCACATCCAGGTGACCATTCATGATGATTTAAGCGTGTCCGTGCGCGACGATGGGCGCGGTATCCCGGTCGGCCCGCACCCCACCCAGAAAGACGCCAACGGCAGGCCGATGGATGCGGTCGAGGTGGCGATGACGATCTTGCATGCGGGCGGCAAGTTCGGCGGCTCCGGCTACAAAGTGGCTTCCGGTCTGCATGGCGTCGGTATGAGCGCCGTCAACGCCTTGAGCGAGTGGATGCAGACGACCGTTCGACAGAATGGCAAGGAGTTTCGCCAGGAATATCGGGCGGGCAAGCCGCAAGGGCCGGTCAAAGCGATCGGCAAAGTCGGCAAGGATGACGATTGGCAGCACGGCACAGATCAGCGTTTCCTGCCGGACATCACCATCTTCAAAGAAGGCATTGATTACAAGTTCGAGACCTTGATTCAGCGCTTCCGTGAGATGGCGTTCTTGACGCGCGCTCTGACGATCAAGTTTCTCGATGAGCGCGACGGGCACGAGATGTCGTTCCATTTTGAGGGCGGCGTCCGGTCGTTCGTGCGCTATCTCAACAAGAGCCGCCAGGTCTTGCACGCGCCGGTCTATGTCGAGAAGCAGATCAACGGCACGGCGGTGGAAGCGGCCATTCAATATACCGACGGGTACACGGATTCCGTGTATGCGTTTGCGAATAACATCAACACCATCGACGGCGGTACGCACGTTACCGGTTTCCGGTCGGCGTTGACGCGCACACTGAACGATTACGCGCGCAAGGCGGGCCTGCTCAAAGACAACGATCCCAACTTCAGCGGCGACGATGTGCGTGAAGGCTTGACGGCCATCATCAGCATCAAGTTGCAAGACCCGCAGTTCGAGTCGCAGACCAAGAGTAAATTGGGCAATGCGGAAGTGAAGGGGCAAGTCGAGAGCGTGGTGGGTG
>JAGOBP010000585.1 GCA_017999195.1 Thermoflexales bacterium | reverse complement strand
CTCGCGCCCGGCCAGCTCACTGGACTATCTGAAGCACCATGCCTGATTTCGACCTCCGCCCCTTACGCACCATCGACGATTTTCACGCGGCCGAAGATGTGCAGCGTGCGGCCTGGCAAAGCGATGAATTGGACATCGTGCCGCTGCACATGCTGTTGACGGTCGCCAAGAGCGGCGGCGTACTGCTGGGCGCGTTCGCGCAAGACCAACTCATCGGCTTTGTGTTTGGTTTTCTGGGCACGGGCGAACATCGTTATGGGCCGGAAGCACCCGCTGCCGTCAAACTCAAGCATTGTTCGCATCAAATGGGCATCTTGCCTGAATGGCAAAGCCGGGGCGTGGGCTACGCGCTGAAAGTGGCCCAGCGCGAAGCGGTGCGCAGTCAAGCGCTGCGCTTGATCACGTGGACGTATGATCCGCTGGAAAGCAAGAACGCGCACCTCAACATCTCCAAGTTGGGCGCGGTGTGCCGCACCTACTATCGCGATCTGTACGGCGAACTGCGCGACGGCCTCAATCGCGGCTTCCCCACCGATCGGTTTCTGGTGGATTGGTGGATCGACAGCCATCGCGTCGAGACGCGCCTCACCCGTCATCGACCGCCCCTCACCCTCAATCAATATCGATTTGCGCGCACGCCGATCATCAACGAATGCACGCTCGATGCACGCGGCCTGCCGGTTTGCCCGCAACCGATCGACCCCGGCGACGACACCGAGCGTTTCCTGGTGGAATTCCCGGCCGATTTTCAGACCATCCGCCGCACCGATGCCGATCTCGCGTTGGCGTGGCGCTTGCACTTGCGCACCATTTGCGAGAGCGCCTTCAAGCGCGGCTACAGCGTGATTGACTATGTTTACGAACCCGGCTCGCCCGCACGCAGTTACTATGTGATGCAGCAATTGGAATTCAGCGAAACGTGATGCGTGTTCCGTGAATTCATCACGCACCACGCACCACGTTTCATTCGTCAAGGGAAAATCCATGTCGATCGATCACATCACCCTCTATCACGTCAGTATGCCACTCGTTGCACCGTTTGAAACCTCGTTCGGCGTCGAGACCGATCGGCATTGTATCCTCGTGCGCGTGGAAGCGGACGGCCTCACTGGTTGGGGCGAATGTCCCGCCGAGCACGAATTTGGCTATTCATACGAAACGACGACCACCGTCTGGCACGCGCTGAAAGACTTCCTCGTGCCCCACTCGTTGGGCAAGCCCGTGAGCATTGAAGACGCCGTGCACCTAGGCGAATACATGCGCGGGCACAACATGGCGCGGCACGGCCTGGAAGCGGCGCTATGGGACATCGTGGCCCAGCGCGAAGGCGTCTCGCTTTCCAAAGCGTTGGGCGGCACGCGCGATCGAGTGGCCGTCGGCGTAAGTGTGGGCATTCAAGCCAACGCCGAGGCTTTGATCAAAAAACTAGCCGATTATCTAGAGCAAGGCTACGGGCGCATCAAGATCAAGATCAAGCCCGGTTACGATCTAGACATCGTCAAGCGCGTGCGTGAAGTCTATCCGAACATTCTGCTGCAAGTCGATGCCAACTCAGCCTATCGGCTGGCGGATCGTGCACTCTTCGAAGCAATGGATGAGTACAACCTGTTGTTGATCGAGCAACCCTTTGGTTGGGACGACATTTACGAACACTCGAAACTTCAGCCGCATTTGAAAACGCCCATTTGCCTGGATGAATCCATCCATTCGGTGGGTCACGCTCTCATGGCGGTCGAGTTAGGCGCGTGCAAGATCATCAACATCAAACCGGCGCGCGTGGGCGGCTTCACGGAATCGCGCCGTATTCACGATGTGTGCCAAGCGCACGGGCAGCCCGTGTGGTGCGGCGGCATGCTGGAGACGGGCGTGGGGCGTGCGGGCAATGTGGCGCTGGCCTCGCTGCCCAACTTCACTCTGCCCGGCGACATCAGCGCCAGCAATCGCTACTACGTCGAAGACATCGCCGAACCCGCCTTCACGCTCAATCCCGATTCGACGTTGTCCGTGCCCACTACCCCCGGCCTCGGCGTGACGGTGAATATGCAGGCGCTGGAGAAGTATACGCTGCAAAGCGAAAAGTTTACAGCCTGAAAATCGTGGTGCGTGCTGCGTGGTCCGTTAGCACATCACGCAATACGTATCACGCAACACGATCATGCATTTAGACATCGCCGTTGCCAAAGTTCGCAAATACGCCGTGCCGGAAAGCGGTGACACCATCGAGACGATCGAGCGTCCCGGCGGCGGCATCTCTATCGTCGTGGTGGACGGGCAGCGTTCCGGCAAGAGCGCCAAAGCCATCAGCAACATGGTCGCGCGCAAAGCCGTCTCACTGTTGGCCGAGGGTGTTCGCGATGGGGCCGTGGCGCGGGCCGCACACGATTATCTTTACACGCAGCGCGCAGGCAAAGTCTCGGCCACACTCAACATCGCTTCGGTCGATCTGGAATCGCACACGCTGGTGCTTTCGCGCAACAGCCACTGCCCCATCATCGTGGCGCAAGACGGCGAAGCACGCCTGTTGGACGAGCCGTCCAATCCGGTGGGTGTGCACAAAGGCACCAAACCCGTCATTGCCGAAATTCCGCTCGCCCCGGCAACCATTGTGGTAATATATACCGACGGCCTGATCGCCGCCGGAGAACGAACCGGCCGCTCTTTGGATGTACTGCAAGCGATGCGCGAATTGATCCCCCATCACTTGACGGCGCGCCAGATCGCCCGCGACCTGCTCGATCGGGCGTTGACGCTGGACGAACATCGCCCGGCCGATGACATCAGTCTGGTCGTCCTGACGATCAGCAAATTCGATCAACGCAACGACGTCCGCTGGCTCAACGTCAGCATGCCAATCTAAATCACAGACCGATCGGGCCGTGAAAACCGATCGGGTTGTTGAAGGAGTTGAATCATGTCACGAGTCTCCGCCGCCTTTGTGTGCGCGCTGTGTGATCCTGATAATCCGCGCCCGGCCAGCATCATGTGCAGCAACAACTGCGGACGCTACGTTTGCGCCGTGCATGCCATTC
>JAGOBP010000586.1 GCA_017999195.1 Thermoflexales bacterium | reverse complement strand
CATTAGTCTTGACCTCTTGCGCGGTCTCTTCCAGTTGATTGATCGTGTCTTCTGCCAACGTCAATCCTTGTTGCAAGGTGGCATTGATCGCATTCAACGACTCGGTCAGCGCGGCCAGATTGGTGTTTACAGCGGTTAACTCTTGCTCGATGGCTTGCAAAGCCGCCACCGTTTCTGTGGCTAACTCACCGTACAAATCGTAATACGCTTCAATCGTCGCTGTCGCCGCATCCAGATAAGCATAGGCATAATTGACTGCCGCAATTAACGCATCGACTTCGGCTTGCGTCAGCGCATCATCCGATGTGGCCGTTGTCGTGGACGTGGAAGCCGCTGTGCTGGCGGCGACTGCTTCGGCCACCGCCTGATCGATCAGCGCAGCCAATTCCTCTTCCGTCATCGCCACATATTGCTCGGTGGGCACCGGCGTCGGCGGAACGGCGGTCGGTTGTGGTACGGCCGTGGCTTGCGGCGCAGCTGTGGCTTGCGGCGCGGTCGTTGGCTTGGGCTGAGCGGCGCTGGTCGCTTTCACCGCCGCATCGATCGTGGCGGCGCTGTTCTGTTGCGCCTTCAGCGTGGCTTGCACCGCCGCATCGACCGCCGCTTGATCGGACGCGGGTTTGGCCGGTGAACCGCATGCGGCGACGATCAACATCACACTAACGATGGCGATCAACTTCAGTTGTTTCATGATAAAACTCCTTGGAATGAAGGTTTTCTCACAACCCGATCACACCAGCTCGACGATCTGGGTGAGTGTTGTTTGCCAGGCGTCCTCGCACCACACGGCGCCGTACGGAAAATACGCAAAGGCCGGGCGGGCCGCTTCCGCTTCAGGCGACCAGCGCAGCGGGTCAAACCGAAACGGATCAGGAAAGTAGCGCGGGTCGTGGTGCATAACCCACGGACTGATGACGATGGACGTGTTAGCCGGTAGCGTGTAACCGCCGATCTCGTACGCGTCCAGGGCGTGCCGCCGGATGATCTTGATCGGTGGATACAGCCGCAGCGTCTCGGCCAAAATTTGGCGAGCGTACACCAGCCGATCGGCGATCGGCGTCCCCCGATCGGGCGGCTGCTTCAACCAGTGCCGCGCCATCTCCAGCGGCTCGTTGGGCGGCGTGGGTTGATCGGCTGCGGTGTTGTCTGCCGTAAAGCGATCGGCCTGTATGATCAAAACATCGCGAATGAACTCTGGATGATTCACCAGATATACCGATCGCCCGACCGGCACTTGCACCACATCGCCATAGTGGCGGGCCAATTGATACAGATACGCGCTAAAATCGCGTCGTAGGGTCAATCGGCTGACCAGGGTCAGGCGTGGGCCGGGTGGCTGAGTGAGCATGTCGATTCCTGATGACCAAGATCGACTCTCAGCCTACGCCAACTCGATCGCTTTGTCATGCTTCCAGAGTGGGGAGTGTGATCCTACGTTGGTAGGGCGGGGAGGTCATCGGGCGCGATCAGACCGTAGCGCACGGCCAGCAGCGCCGCCTGTGTCCGATCGGCCACGCTGAGTTTACTGAGGATGGAACTGACGTAGCCCTTGATCGTCACTTCGGTCAAGGCCAGTGCCGCGCCGATCTCTTTGTTGCTCAGGCCGCGACCGATCAGGCGCAGCACGTCCTGTTCACGCGCCGTCAACTCGGCCAGCGGATCGGCCGGTGGCCCGGCATGCTGCATGAGTTTGCGTGCGATGGACGGATGCAGCTGCGGTTCGCCGCGCGCCGCGCCGCGCAGGGCTTGCACCAGCGCATCGCCGCTCATGTCTTTGAGCAGATAGCCGTTGACGCCCGCGCGCAAGGCCGCGGCCAATTGTGCATCGCTGCTGAAACTGGTCAGGATGAGAATGATCACGGCGGGATGCGCGGCGCGGATGGCGATGGCCGCGGCGATGCCGTCCATGTCTGGCATCTGGATGTCCAGCACGACGACATGGGGCTGCGTCGTCTTGACCAGTTCGAGCGCTTCGCGGCCGGTGCGTGCTTCGCCCAGCAATTTCAGATCAGGCTCAGCCTCGATGGTGAGGCGCAGGCCGCGTCGCACAATTTCGTGATCATCGGCGATGAGGATGCCAATCATAAGTGCCTCGCTTTAAGTAACGACTGATTCATACGGCACACGCACGCGCAACACTGTGCCCATGCCCACCGTCGATTGTACCTCGAGCGTGCCGTTCAGCGCCGTGACTCGTTCGCGGATGCCGCGCAAACCGAAATGTGGGCCGACGTCGTCGCGAAGATCGATCGGGTTGAGGCTGAAGCCGCAACCATGATCGCTGATCGTTAATTCGATCAGGCCGCTCGCCTGAACGAGTTGGCAGTGGGCCATCGACACGCCGCTATGTTTGATCACGTTGTGCAGGGCTTCTTTGGCAATTTGCAGCAGTTCGTGCGCCAGCGCTTCGGGCAGCGGCAATTCATCGGGCACGCCCAGTTCCACGGTGAGCGCATCATGGTGCTGCACCGTCACACAATGCTCGATCAACAACTTCACCAGATCGCGCTGCGAAGCGATCGGGTTGCGGAGTTGCGAGAGCAGGGCGCGCATTTCCGTCAACGCTTGTTGTGCGTCGCTTTCGAGTTGGCTCAGTTCGCGCGTGGCCGTGTCGACATCACGCCGCAGCAGGCCGCGAATGGCGCGCGCGCTGAGGTTGATGCTGAACAAGGTCTGCGTCACCGAATCGTGCAGTTCGCGCGCCAGATGTTGACGCTCTTCCAATGTGACCAGCGTGCGCTGTTGTTCCAGCATTTGCGCGGTGCGCAAGGCTACGCGCGTTTCCAGTTCTTGATTGAGCGTGGTGAGTTCCGTCAGTGCCGTGGTGTAGGCCAGTACCAGCGCGGCCGCTTGCGTCAAGGCGCGCAGCTGGGCCTGCTCGTCTGAGGCGTATTCCAGGCCGGAACGGCGCGGACCCAGCCAGTAGCGGCCCAGCGAGCGGCCACCCACGATCAATTCTCCGTTCCAGGCCGGATCGGCTTGGGGCGGCACATCGGGCGCAGGTGCCAGCGACAGTGCCGCCCCAAGCC
>JAGOBP010000584.1 GCA_017999195.1 Thermoflexales bacterium | reverse complement strand
GGCAGGATGTGCTCGCGAAAGCGGCCCGGAAACGACATGATGTAGTCATACGCGATAGAGCCAGTGACAACGATGTCCATGATTCTCCCACAACGCATCGGGCCGACAGCGACCCGACGCAGTCAAATTAAGATACCAAGCGTTCTTTGACAATCACGCGCAGGGCGTGCAGACCATCGGTCCAGCGAATTTTCTTGCCCTCTTCGATCGTGCGCGGCTTGTACGAAATCGGCACTTCCACGATGGAGTGTTTATGCTTCAGTAATTTACACGGTAATTCAAAGTCCAATTCAAACGCCGAGCCCGTCAGATTTAACGCGCGGAACACATCGCAGCGCACCATCTTGGTTGCCACCGCCACGTCTGACAAGTGGCCGCGAAACAACACATTCGTCAGGGTGGTCAGCACGCGCACGCCCCAGTAATTCTGGGCATAGCGATAAATGTGCCGGCCGCCCGTGGTGCGCGAACCAAACACCGCCGCCGCGCCGGTCTCGGTCTGTTTCTGCGTGAATAGCGCCAACTCGTCGGGATCGTACTCAAAGTCCGCGTCTTGAATCACGCCGAATTCGCCGCACGCTTCGCGAAAGCCCGTGCGCACCGACGCGCCTTTGCCCATGTTGCGCTCGTGATAGATCACGCGCACATCGGGATAAGTCAGCGCCTGCAACTGTTCGCGCGTGCCATCGGTGGAGCAGTTATCCACGACGACAATGTCCTTGGACCAGCCCGCACTCAGCGCAACCGACCGCACCTTCTCAATCACGGGCAGCGCCGAAACGGCCTCATTGTAGACGCAGATGATGATGGATAGAGTTGGCAAAATGACATCCTGACGAGTGACAAGTGATGAGTGACCGGTGTTCTCACTCGTCACTCGTTACTCGTCACGCTCGTTTCAGCGCTTCAAAGAACCGATCAACCGTCTCCAGCATGTACTCGATGTTTGCCTGCGTCAAGCCCGGATACACACCCACAAAGAACGTGTTGAGAGACACCGTCGCGGCATTGGGCAATGCGCCGATGGCGCGGTGCTGAATTTGCCCGTAACCCGGCTGATTCAAGATGTTGCCCGCAAACAAGAAGCGCGTTTCAATGTGGTGCGCCTCTAAATGCCGCACCAGTTGACCGCGCGTAAAGCCCGCCTCGGGCCGCACCGTGATTGGGAAAGCAAACCAGGCGGGTTCAGCGTTGGGTAGCCACTGTGGCAGCAGCAGCGCATCCTCATACCGGCGCAAATGATCATACAGCCACTCAAAACGCTGTTGACGCAGCCGATTGAACTCGGCCAACTTAGACAACTGCGCCAGGCCAATGGCCGCCTGCATCTCCGTCATCTTCAAGTTGTAGCCGATTTCCACATAGCGATATTGTGGATCAAACAACAACTCTTCGTCGGATAGCGCCGCCAATCTCGATTGGTCATTCGTCGCCGCGCGGCCCCAATCGCGCACCGATTGAGCCACGCGGCCCAACGCCTCATCGTTAGTGCAGACCGCGCCGCCTTCGCCGGTGGTGATGTGATGCGCCGGATAAAAACTCAGCGTGGCCAGGTGACCGAAGGTGCCAACGTATTGTCCGGCCAACTTGCTGCCCAAGGCATCACACGCATCTTCGATCACGTACAAATTATGCTGCCGCGCAAAATCCATGATGCGGATCATGTCCGCCGGATTACCCAAGGTGTGCGGCACAAAAATCGCGCGCGTTCGATCGGAATACGCCGCTGCTAACTGTTCAGGATCAAGGTTATACGTGCCGAGTTCACAATCGACTAAGACCGGCACCAGTTGATTCTGTACGATCGGCGCGAGAGTCGTCGGAAAGGTCGCCGCGGGCGTAATCACTTCGTCGCCGGGCATCAACCGATCGGGCCGTTGTTGGCCGCACAGCGCCGTCATCGCGATCAAGTTCGCAGATGAACCTGAATTCACCACCAGCACAGCGCGTCGATCGAGCAGCGCCTTCAAGCCATCAACAAATTCTCGCTCGAAGTGGCCGCCGGTCAATTGAAATTCCAGCACCGCCTCGACGCCGTTGATCAGTTCGCGTTCGTCAAAGACACGCCCGGCATATTGCACCCTATCTTCGCCGGGCCGCGCGGATTGATCGGCGTGATACAACCGGTAGAATTCCGCGACTTTCGCTTGAATCTCGGCCCACACGCGATCGGCCGCCGCGCTGCGACTATCCATACACCGCGCTCACGAATGACTGGCCAGAAACTTGCGATACCAATCCAGCGTGCGCTGCAAGCCGGCCTCGATCGAATGCTGCGCCGACCAACCCAACACCTGATGCGCCTTGGCGCTGGACAAATATTGTTTGCCGATCTCATTGCTGGCCTGATTCAACACAGTGGGCTGCAATTCGGGATGATCGGACATGGCGATGATCGCGCGGGCCATGTCCAGCGCCGAGCGCGGATCATCCATGCCAAAGTTGAAGCCCTGCCCGTATAACGCCGTATCATCCAAACGTTCGGCCAAGCGCAAGTAACCGTTCACAATATCGTCGACAAACAAATAATCGCGCAGCGGCGAACCATCACTGCGAATGACGGGCGACTCGCCGCGCAGCACGCTGCGGATGGTCCCCGGCACGATGCGATCCCAGTTGAGATCGCCGCCGCCGTAGATATTACCGCAGCGCGTGACGGCGACTGGCAAGTTGTACGTGCGCGCGTAGGCTTGCGTAATCAAATCCGCACACGATTTGGACACATCGTACGGATGTCGGCCCTGCAAGGGCGCCTCTTCGGTGTAGGGCAGCACATCCTGATCGCCGTAGGCTTTATCGGATGAAGCCACCACGATGCGCTTAACCGTGGGCGAAACGCGGCAAGCATCGAGCAACAACCAGGTACCGCGCACATTGATCTCAAACGTGCCGACGGGCGCGCGATTGGCCAATCGGACCAGCGGCTGGGCCGCCAGATGAAACACCACTTCGATTTCATATTCATTGAGAATACGAGCTATCAACGCGCCATCGCAAATATCGCCATCCACCGCGATGATACGCTTATCTG
>JAGOBP010000583.1 GCA_017999195.1 Thermoflexales bacterium | reverse complement strand
ATTCTGGAATAGTAGCCATTGTGGTTTTTGCAGATAGACCGACAGGGGCGGCGTGTTGCCATTCCCCTCCATGATTAAATCCGCTTCCATACGCACATAACCCAAAATACGATCGGGATGATCGCCAACCATCACGCTGCCGATGATGGTGCCCCAATCATGCGAGACGACATAGAACTTGTCGACACCCAGGCTGTCCATCAAAGCCAACGTTTGCGCGGCGACAACGTGCCAATCGTAGTTGTCATCTTGCATATCGGAGCGGCCATAGCCTTTCATATCGATGGCGATCAGGCGATAGTTCTGATCCACCAGCGGCAGAACGTAACGCCACGAATACCAGCCTTCGGGCAGGCCGTGCAGGAACAAAATCACCTCGCCGTTCGGGTTGCCCTGCTCAACGTAGTGCCATTTGATCCCGTTCACTACCGTGTCATGCTGGTTGAACTGGGCATCGATGGCGTCATGCTCAGCCTGGTGTTCTACCCGGAATTGCTCGTATTGCGCGGCCAGGTTTTTGGCCCGCAGCGGGGCGTAGATCAACACGAAGATTGCCAGCAGCAGGGCCAGGACGCCCGCCATGATCGCTAACCATTTGAGAATTTTCTTCACATCACACTTCCTGTGTGGTATAATTTTGTACACTGTATAAATTATACACAGTATAATAAACTCGTCAAGGGCAAGATCGCCCACTTGCCCGTTCACGACTAACGACGAAAGGAACCACCTATGCCGCGCCCGAAAAAGACCACCGCTCAACTTGACGCCACGCGCGAGCAAATTCTCGACGCCGCGCTAGATATTTTGCAGGCGTCCGGCCCCGAAGCGATCAGCATCCGCGCCATTGCCGATCACCTGGGCGTGGCGCATATGTCGTTGTACACGTATTTTAAGAATCAGGCAGACATCCTGCGCGCTTTGCGCGAACGCGAACTGGCCAAATGGCGGGCCGAACAGCACCTCATTGCCGCACGGGCCGATCACGTCGAGATTGGGCAGGTCGTGGACGAAATGCTGGACCTGTTCATCACTTTCGCGCGCGATAATCCCAACCTGTATCGCTTGGCCTGGGTTATGCCGGAAGTGGGCGCAGAAAGTGTGGCCGAGAATCGTCAACGCACGCAGGCCACGGTGGGGCAGTTGGCGCAGTTGATCAAACTGGGGATGGAGCGGGGCGTGTTCCAGCTGCGCGAACCGTTGCTGGCCGCCGGGGTCATACTCGCAATGGTGAACATGCCTTACATCTTGTTTCACAGCGGCAAAGTGATCGATCCCGTTTTGCGCGACCGGATGGTCGCCGAAATGCGATCGGTGGTCAGGCTGTACTTGATCGAACCCGCTCCGGCGCTTGCTCAAGCACCGGGTTGATGTTTTGTCGATCCGCCAAGCCATGGCACCCGAGTAGATTGTTCGATCCCTTTCGGTATGGTATCATCGTGGCCGATTGTCGGCAGGGTGACCAACGTGTCATTGCTAAGTCGTAGAACTAGCATACAATCAGACACAGCAGACGGGCGACCAGCAGGTTTGGCCGCCCGTTCTTTACTGTGGCGCGCCCAAGCCAGCCGCAAGGCAGCGCCTCATTTCTAGCATCCTAGCAAAGTGAGTAATCTATGTGGTCAAATCGATCCAGTGCTACAAACTGGCTGAAACTAACCCTCCTGCTTAGCTTGATGGGTCTGAGCTGGCTGACTGCCCCGCGTCAAGTGCAGGCGGATGGGCCTTACCGGATATTTCTTCCCCTGATACAGGACACCAGTCAGTATCCCAACTGCCGATTGGGCGTCGGCCTCGTAAAGAACCCCCTTACGGCCTATGCCTATAAGTCGCTACGGCTGGGCTGGTATGTCGATTGGCAGGCCGCGTCAACCGCGCCGGCCGCCAATCTGGAATATTACCGCACGCTGCGTGTGCATCAGAACAAGCTGGGTGGACTATATCTGCCGTCTTACACCATCTCGCCCCAGCTAACCATGCAACCCGGCGGCCTGGGTCCGCTCGTCCAGGCCAATCCCGGCCAGGTCTGGCTGATCGGCAATGAACCGGATCGGCCATACTCGCAAGATGATGTGATGCCCGAAATGTACGCTCAGATCTATCATGACGCCTATCACTTCATCAAAGGCATCGACCCGACTGCGCGCGTTGCGAATGGCGCACTGGTGCAGCCTACCCCATTGCGTCTGCAATACCTGGATAAAGTCCTAGTCGCGTATCAACTTCAGTTTGACGCGACCATGCCGATTGATGTTTTTAACATGCACGCTTACATGATCGACGAAGCCTACCGCAAGGCCGGCGCCGATGTGCCGCCAGGCAGCACGGTCCTCACAGGCACCATGTTCAGCGAATACGACCATCTGGATGCCACCGTGTTTGCATCGCTGCTTACCAACATGCGCCAGTGGATGGCCGCCCACGGCTATCAGCAAACCCCGCTCGTGGTCAGCGAATACGGCGCGCTTTATCCGCTGTGGTACCTGGACGATTTCGGCCTGACTCAAGGTGACATTAATCAATACCTCACCGACGTGAACACCTGGATAGACACCGCCCGGAGCACAACTTACGGCTACGCGCCCGATGATTATCGGCTGGTACAACGCGCCGCCATTTACAGTTTGGACGACGACGGCACTTTTTCACAGCCGGACCCAGACGAGATTCTCTATCGCTGGGGCAGTTTCCTGTTTCACTCGACGCCCCCCTACACACGCACCGCCACCGGAAGTCACTTTGCCACCCTGGCTGGTCAAATTGCGCCGCAGATTGATCTGCGTCCGTACAGCGGCGTTATTACCAATCGGGTGGTGATGACCGAAACCGGCCTGACCACCGTGACGCTGCGTGTCGCCATCGCCAATTCAGGCAACACCGCACCACTTGATCAAGTCACGGTGCGCTTCACCGAAATTTTGACGGCGACCCAGCAGCACGTAAGCGATGTCAGCGTTGCGCCATTTCAGGGTTGCGGCTCATTGCAATCCGTCAACGTGGAATGGCCCGCACTATCACCGGGGTATCATACAC
>JAGOBP010000582.1 GCA_017999195.1 Thermoflexales bacterium | reverse complement strand
ATGGCCGTGTACGCGCTGCTGTTCTGGGTCATCGTGCGCGTCATCCAGATCGCCACCGATCGGCCCACGGCGCGCACCGTCACCCGCTCGACCCGTGAGCAGACCCCGGGCGGCCCGGGCAATGAGCGCACCACGCACACCATCTCGCGCTAACGCCCAATAATCAGTCGGGGATTTGAACGCCGGACGACTGGCTCAAATCCCTGACCGTTGGACCACCGCCGCACGTCATCAGCAGGAGGTCAACCATGTTGCTTCAAGCAGGCATTCCCACCGGCCTTACCTTCACCATCGGCTGGGTCGACATCGTGATTCTGGTGGTGTTGGTGGTGGCCTTCTGGCGCGGGCGGCGGCTGTTCTTCCCCGTCCTGGCGCTGATTGTGATGGTCTATCTATTTCGTCTCTTCCCCAACGAAATCTTGGCGCTGATTAACGGAATCAATCAGCTCAATGGCCCGGCCGCTTTTATCACGCTAAGCCGTTGACCTGACTTTCAAGGAGACATTCACATGGGACTGTTATCGTGGATCGTAGTCGGTGCTATTGCCGGTTGGCTGGCGGGCAATCTGGTGAAAGGCCAGGGCTTTGGCTGTCTGGGTAACGTCATCGTGGGCGTCATCGGCGGGCTGGTGGGCGGCTTTTTAGCCGCGCAGCTCTTCAGTATACCGGATGCCGTCAATGGCTTTAACCTGGGCAGTGTCGTGGTCGCATTTCTCGGCGCAGTCGTCGTGATTGTGGTTATCCGGTTATTGCGCGGTGGTCGAGGTTGACGCGACCCGTCTGTCCTGATCGTTGGAGTTTGAGCATTCAGCCAATGGCAACCGAATCTACAATCACTGAAAAAGTCATTCAACAGGAGCAACCATGAAATCACTGTCTTTAGTGCAGAACGTCAAGTTTCACGCCGAAGCGCCCTATGCCGAACCGTTGTTTGTTTCGGATGAAGCCCGCATCCTGCGTTTCGCGCTGCGGCCCGGCCAGGTCGTGCACGAGCACAATGCGCCGCATTCGCCGGTCATTGTCACCGTCTTGAAAGGCCAGGGCTTGTTTGCAGGGGCCGATGGGGTCTGGCAGCAGTTGGGTTCCAATTCGCTCATCATTTTTGGCGCGGGCGAAAACCATTCGATTAAGGCCGTGAACGAGGATTTGATCTTCATGATCTTTCTGCGTGAAGCGCCAGACGCCAAGTCTACCGAGCAACATCAGGTCGGCGAAAAATACCAGGCCTAAGCAAGTTGATACATCTGGCAGAGGTTGGAGTGCGCCCAACTATGACTTAACCAGCAAACCAAAGCAGGTGCAAGATGAATAAGTTGCTCGCAAACTCTCGCCACACCCGATTGGATCGTTTCGCTCGATCGATCCCCGTGCTTTGCCTGGTGCTTGCCGTGATCTTCAGCGGCGCGGGCCTGGCGTTGGCCTCCGACTTGACCAGCCTTGCCCATGGACTGGGGACCGCCGCCAATTTCCTCGTACTGGGCGGCTCGACGGTAACAAACACCGGCGCGACTGTCGTCGCTGGCGAACTGGGCACAGCACCCGGCACGACGATTACGGGCTTCCCGCCGGGCATCATAACCGAAGGGGGCGTAACGCATATGGGCGATGCGCTGGCGCTTCAAGCGCAGAGCGACGCCACTTTAGCCTACAACTCCTCGGCCGGGCAGCCCTGTAATGTGCATTTGGCCGATCAGGAGTTGGGCGGCAAAACGCTCGCGCCCGATGTTTATTGTTTCGAGTCGCTGGCGAAGTTGACGGGCCAAGTGGTGCTGGACGCGCAGGGTAACCCCGCCGCCACCTGGATCATTCAGATACCGGGCGGCCTGAGTACCGCCACGGGTTCATCGGTGGCGGTGACCAACGGCGGCGGCGTGTGCAACGTCTTCTGGATCGTGGGCGAATCTGCCACCATCGGCGCGGGCAGTTCGTTCGCGGGCAACATTCTCGCGCTGACCAGTGTCACCCTGGCGACTGGGGCCAATTTGTCCGGCCGCGCGATGGCCCGCAATGGGGCCGTGACGCTGGCTAGCAACAGTATCTCCAAGCCACCCTGCGCTCAGCCGCTGCCACCCACGCCCACGCCCGCTCCGGCGCAAGCCAATGTGACCAGTCAATGCCTGGCCGATGGCCGCGTGATCATCAGCGTCGGCTTGACTGCGGGCGTGATCGTGTCGGGCCTGGGCGAGGCTATTACGTCCGCCGCGGGGACAGGCAGCACCCCGATCGTTCGCTATCTCGCGCCCGGCTATTACGAGTGGCGCGCCACGCCGCCTGTTGGCTCGGTCATGGTGGTGATTGATCATGGCGTGGTGGATATGACCACCTGCGCCGCGCTCCCCACCGCCACACCACCACCGGCCCCGGTTCCAACGCGCGTGCCAGAGGCCATCCCGGAGACCGGGACCGATTTTGAAACCGTGCGCGTGTTCGCCGCGCCCCAGATGATGGGCATCAGCCTGGGCTTCCTGAGTCTGGGTTTGCTGAGCCTGGGTCTGGGGTTGATCGCCGTCGCGTTGCGGCGCAGATAAAGTTGGCATCAGGCCAGAGCGGCTAAGACCCGCTCGCGATGGCACATTGAATGACATTTAAGCAACCAGGAGAACCCGCATGAATCCCAAACGCAAGTTCACGCTCGAAGAAGCCCGCACGATTGGCGGCCAACTCGGCATCGATCAAGTCGGTTTCAACTTCGAAGAGTTCCGGCGCGGCCTAGAGGTTGAGTTAGAGCATGGCTCACGCGATCCGGCAACCAACGTCACCAATGACGACGGCGTGCTTACCGGCAAGATCGCCTGGGCGCACCTCAAGGAATTTCCAGACTACTACACGCGCCTGGACCAACTGGAAACCGAAGCCGATGCATTCTGGGCGGCCAAACAGGCCGTTTGACACGGACAAGCACTTCAACTTGAAGCATTTAGGAGAACACTCATGAAAGGCAATGACAAAGTAATCGCAGCATTGAATCAACTGTTGGCCGATGAACTAACTGCCATCAGCCAGTACATGGTGCATTCGGAACTGTGCGCCAAC
>JAGOBP010000581.1 GCA_017999195.1 Thermoflexales bacterium | reverse complement strand
ACTGCCGGGCTGGCCGTCCTCAACCAGTGTTGCGATTTGGTGATGAGAATCACCAGCCATCAAACTCTGCGCGTGCTTCTGCCCGGGTCGCGCCGCCGTCAGGCGCACCTTGCGGTGTATCTGCCTTACGGGCGACTTCAACTGCACTGCTACGCAGCCGCCTAGTGCGACGGAGGGCCGGAGTCAAAGACTCAACAGTCAGGGTGAATGGTTCCTCGGAACGCCACTTGCGTGAACATCGGACTCACGTTTTCCGGTGGTTCGACGCCGTTCTTCAAATTCGTCGCGCCTCCTTTTTCCGATTCACAGGCTTCAGTTCAACTGCATGACGCGCCGTTTCGGGGATGAAACGAGCGTCTGCTCGCGAGGTGCTATCTTAATAACACAAGTCCCAGGTGAAAACAATGATCTAGAGTACTATTCAGGTCACATCAACCGCTCGAGAAAAATCGCGCAAAACAAATTCCCATTACGTCCGTGTCACATTGCGATCTGGAAACTGAAACGTGCCATCGGACAGGCGCGGCATACGCAGCACACTCACGATGGCGTCGCGATTCAATCCGCCATAGATGTGCGGATACTGCACGCCATCAGCGCCTGGCTCATATTTGATCTCGGCTGCCACCAAATCTTCATCGATGACGACCACCAGAAACACGCGCTCATCCTGGCGATAATAACGATTCGCCACCACGACTAAATGCTCATCGCCCTTGGTGCAATGGATGAACCCCTCCCGATCGAACTCGGCGGGCGTGTACGGCCGATCGGGCGGTTGAGCGTGAAAGTACTCGATCGGCGCGAGGTGGTAAATGATGTTACTCATACCGTCAGGCTCTCGGCCTCATCAATCCAGCCCTTGATCACATCGAAGCCGCCTTGCCAGAACTCGGCCGAAGCCATGTCGATACCCGCTTCCGTGAGAATCTTCGCCGGCGACTCCGACCCGCCGTACGACAGAATCTTCAGATACTTGGGCTTAAACGCCTCGCCTTCCTTGCGATACATCTGGTACAACGCCAACACCAGCAATTGCCCAAAACTATAGGCATAGGTGTAAAACGGCGAGTGATAAATATGCGGAATCGAAATCCACTCCCACTTAAACTCTTCGGCCACGTCCACCGCATCGCCAAATTGCTCGGCCAGATTGGCTTGATACCGCACGGTGATTTCGTCGACTGAATGCCCGGCATTCACCAGGCCGTGCGCTTCACGCTCAAACAGCGTGAAATAGGCCTGACGCTGCACCGTGGCATACGCATCGTCGATCTTGCCCGCGAGCAAATCGCGCCGCACCGCCACATCCTTCTCGGCCTTCAACAACCGATCGGTCAGCAGCATCTCCGCGAATGTCGACGCAGTTTCGGCCAGCGGCAATGACGAATGGAACGTCAGTACGGAATGATCGGCCGCCATCAACGCGTGAATGGCGTGGCCCAATTCGTGCGCCAGTGTGGCCACATCGCGCGCGCGTCCGGCAAAGTTTACCAGCACCCACGGCGAAACGCCGGGCAAAATGCCCGCGCAGAACGCCCCGCCCCGCTTGCCCGGCCGCACCTCGGCATCGATGTGCCCGTCGACAAAGACGCGGCGCGCCTGATCGGACAGAACCGGCGAGAAGTCGCGGAAACTATCGAGCACCAGTTGCACCGATTCGTTATAACCGTACTCTTTCTCGGACTCGAGCAGCGGCGCGTAAATATCATAGCGGCGCAATTTCGGCACGCCCATCCACTTGGCCTTAAGCCCAAAATAGCGCTGAAACAGGTGATTATTTTTTCGGCTGACGGACAACAGCGTGTCGGTCACGGAGTCGGGAATGTCGTTGCCCAAATTCCGCACGGAGATCGGCTCGCGATAATGCCGCACCTGAATCGCTTCGGCGTGCCAATCACGTACCCGGAAGTTGTATATCTGCGCCAGCAGCGTGCTGTGCTCGCCGAACACGCGATAGAGTTCACGATAGGCCGCCGCGCGTACTTCGGGCGAGGGATGGCGCGCATACGCGGCCAGAGCATCGCGCGTGAGTTTCTTGACTTCGCCATCGACTTCGAGCGTGAACTCAAACTTGTTCGTGATCATGTCGTACACGGTCACCAGCGCGTCGATGCCGTTCACGTCCTTCAACGTGATGATCTGCTCTTCGGCTTCGCTGAGCGTGTACGGCTTGAAGCGCCGCAACGATTCCAGATAGTAGCGCGCATCACCGCTGGCCGCCACCAATCGATCGGCCTGGGCGTCGTCCAGACTCTTGAACCACAGGCTGAAGAACAACATCCGGTTGCTGGCCTGCGCCAGCACCTGATCGATACGACCCTTAAAATTCAGCGCGTCCTGATTTTGCGTGTCCTCGGTGAACCACAAAAACGCATAGCCGCCCAGGCGATGCGCCAGTTCGCTCACCGTCTCGTAGCGTTTAAGAATGGAGACAAATTCCGGCGCAGGCAGTTCGGGTGTAAGTTGCGATCGGGTGGATTCCAGATCGCCCATCGTCTCTTCCAGTTGCGACAAATAATCCGTCAACTGCGGCCCGGTGTGCGCCGGCAGCAATGCTTTCAAGGCCCAACGCGATTGCGCAAAAGTTTCAGCCAAGGGTAATCTCCTGACAACGAGGTAAAGTAAGTCTACCGCCAGTACGGCCAATCGTCAATCTACTCCGTGCCGCATCAACAAAAAATCGCACAGAAATCTCTGTGCGATTTTTACAGTACCCCTGTTGGGAATTGAACCCAAGCCTCAGCCTCCGCAGGGCCGCGCTCTATCCGCTGAGCTACAGGGGTATAACTACGCTAATTGTAAAGCGGGGAGGCAGGGATTCGAACCCTGGGTAGAGGTTTTACGCCCTACAACCGCTTAGCAGGCGGCTCCGTTCGGCCACTCCGGCACCTCCCCAGTCATCACTAAGGCGGAGGGAGAGGGATTCGAACCCCCGGTAACCACAAGGGCTACAGCGGTTTTCAAGACCGCCGCCTTAAACCACTCGGCCATCCCTCCCTATTCGCTTTTCAGTTCCACGCATAGATGCTTACTGCT
>JAGOBP010000580.1 GCA_017999195.1 Thermoflexales bacterium | reverse complement strand
GTCACCAAAGATGATCATTGGCTGCCCCGTGCAGTTTTCTTGGCTCGGGGCTTGGCTTTATAAGGCGACCGTTTCTCGCGCGCTTGTTTTGTTTGGGACACCGAACCCGGTTCGCGTTTCGGCCAACCATACAGATAATGATCGTGATTGACAGACAGGTCGCCTTCTTTGCTCGACGCCGAACCAATCAAGGCAAAGATCGGATCATCCGCCCGCAAGATTGGCTCGTCGACCGCCTCGCTGCGCTCCAGATAATCCACTAGCGCCTCGCGAATCTGCACGGCCAGTGTCAGATTTTGCTTGCCCGCGCGCTGCTGAAGTCGATCGTACATCTCGCGCGGCAGATAGACCTGCGTTCGCACCATATTCTCGCTCATGGCGCACCTCCCGATTAGATGTATAGATTATACATCTATCCGGCTCGCGACTGCTAAGTTGACATCAACTGCTCGACGCGATTCACGCCGACGGAGTAGTACCTCGCCGCCGGATGATGGATCACGATCGCGGCAGTGGACTGCTCGGGAATCAACTGGAACGCCGCCGACAGTTCAAGTCCTAACTCCGCAGTCTGTGGCAACAGCGTAAACACTTTGGCATGATCGGAAATATCCGGGCACGCGGGATAGCCCCACGAATAGCGCTTGCCGCGCTTCACGTCGAGGTTCAACTCGCGGCGCACGTGGTGATGCACATACTCCGCCGTGGCCTCGGCCGTCTCGACGCCGATGCCGTGCAGGAAGTACGCTTCCGAGTAATCGCTGTTACTTTGCAATTCTTGGAACTTCTCGTCCGCGCCGTGACCCACCGTCACCACCTGGAACGCGGCCACATCCATCACGCCCGAGTCAACCGGCGCGAAGTAATCGGCCAAACACAGATTGTCCTGTCCCGCTTGACGCGGGAATTCAAAGCGGGCGATTTCGCGTTGATGATCGATCGGATCGTACACGATCAGCGCGTCACCACTCGATTGAGCGGGAAAATAACCATACACGGCTTGCGGCTTCAGATAACCCGATCGGAGCGCTTCACGTTTCATCCGATCGAGCCGCGCATCGAACTCGGCCTTGAGTTTGATCCACTCGTCGCCGTGCGTGTTCTTCGCGCCCCACTGCAAGCGATACAACTCATCGATGTCGAGGTGCTGAAAGACCATTTCCAGCGGCATGTCGCGGATGACGCGACTGCCCCAAAAAGGAGGAACTGGCACATTGGTCGATTGGTAATTGGTCATTTGGTTGATGGGTCGCGTCTTGCCCGATTGACCGCTGACCGATTGACCAGTTACTGATTTGACCTCCGCTTCTGCCTCCGCAATGATGCGGCCGATGAGATCACCGCGCTCATGGGGATCGATCAATTTCTCCATCATGTCCAGACCTTCGAAGGCGTCTTTGCAATAGAACACGCCTGAATCGTAAGGCACATTCGCTTCGGTAAACAGAATGCGCCGCCCGAAACGGCGATTAATCGCCGCGCCGCCGATCAACACCGGGAAGTGCAAGCCGCGCCGCTGAAGTTCATTCACGATCAACGGCATCTGCTTCGAGGTGGACACGAGCAGCGCGCTCAGCCCGATCGCGGTTGCGCCAACCTCTACTGCTTTATCGATGATGACGTTGGCAGGCACTTGCTTGCCCAAATCGAAGACGGTGTAGCCATTGTTGCTCAGAATCGTGTTGACCAGACTCTTGCCGATGTCGTGCACATCGCCGTACACGGTAGCGAGTACGACCTTACCTTTGGTCGTGCCTTCTTTACGATCGAGCGACTTCTCCAAATGTGCCACAGCCTTCTTCATCACTTCGGCGCTTTGCAGCACGAACGGCAAAATCAATTCGCCCGCGCCGAATTTGTCGCCCACTTCTTTCATTGCGGGCAGCAGGACGTTGTTCAGCGTCCACACTGCGCCATCGTTGGCTGTTGCGCCATGCGCCGCAATCGCCACATCGATCAATGGCTCGATGCCCTCTTTCTTGCGATGCACGATCATCCAGTGAATCTTCTGCTCGACACTGAGACCTTCGGTCGGGTCTTCGACGGGTTTGCTCGCATCGACTTTGACCGTCTCGAAATGCGCGATGAGTTTCGTCAACGCATCGGGGGTGCGATTAAAGATTAGATCGTCGCAGAGTTCGCGCACCGCCGGATTGATCTCCGCATACGGCGTGATGTCCTTGGGATGTACCAGCGCCATATCCAGACCGGCCTGTACGCAGTGATACAGGAACACGCTATTGATGGCCGCGCGCGCGGCGGGATTCAGGCCAAACGACACATTGCTCACGCCCAGCGAAGTCAACACGCCGGGCAAAGCCGCCTTGATCTGGCGAATGCCGGCCATCGTCTCGATGGCCGAATCCGCCATATCGGCTGCGCCTGTGGCTAATGTAAACGTCAGCGTGTCGTAGATCAACGCATCGGGCGACAGGCCGTATTCGTTCACGGCGATGTCGTAGATGCGCTTCGCCACGTCCAACTTCGCAGCGGCCGTTTTCGCCATGCCCTGCTCGTCGATGGTCAGCGCGATCACTGCCGCGCCATGCGCCACCGCCAGCGGCAGCACCGAGTCGCAGCGTTTTCGCCCATTTTCTAGGTTGATCGAGTTGATGACGGCACGGCCCGGATTCATCTCCAGCGCGGTCTTCAATACATCGGCCTCGGTCGAGTCGATCATCAACGGCGTCTCGACGCTCATCTGCAATTTCTTGACCAGCGTGTGCATCTGCGCGGCTTCATCGGCGCGCTCGGTCAATGCGACGCAAATATCCAGCACGTGCGCGCCGCCATCCACTTGATCACGCGCCACGGCAAGGATGCCATCATAATCGTCGGCCAGCAGCAGCTTCTTGATCTTCTTGCTGCCCTGTGAATTAACGCGCTCGCCCACGATCAACGGCGCGGGGTCTCGAATTAACGGGGTGGCGCGCATCGCCGATGAGACCAGCGGCGCATATTCGATCTCACGCACTTTCGGCTTCAAGCCACGCACCCGATCGACGATCTCTTTGATGTGCTCGGGAATCGTGCCGCAGC
>JAGOBP010000579.1 GCA_017999195.1 Thermoflexales bacterium | reverse complement strand
TGGCGGCGCCGCCCGAAGCCTTTTTGGGCCAGCCGGTGGAGGCCGTGATGCCGCCGGAGGTGGCCGCACAAGCGCGCTACCATATCGAGCAGGTGTTGACGACCGGGCAGCCCGCCCAGTTTGAATACGCGCTCACCCTGGATAATCAAGTCCATTACTACGATGCGCGGATGACGATCAGCGGGCCGGACGAGGTGTTGACGACCGTCCGCGACATCAGCAACCGCAAGCAGACTGAAGATGACCTTAAGCGCTACGCGGCGCAGGCGCAAGCCCACGCCGCGCAGTTGACCATGTTGAACGAAGTAGGCCGGGCCGTGTCCACGCTGCGCGATTTGAACGGCGTGTTGGACGTGATCTATCAACAGGCGCAGCGGAGTCTGCCGCTGGATGTATTTATGATCGCGCTGCGGGACGCGGCCACCAACCTGATCGATTTTCCGTTCATGTATGACAGCGGCCAGCGCTGGCAGGAACCGCCCGCCCCGCTGGATGTCAACAGCCTGATGGGCGAGGTCATCGAGCGCGGCGAGCCGTACCGGCTGAATCGCACGCTGGACGAGCTGACCCACACCTCGCCCCAGCACCCCTTGCTGGGCGACACGACCAGGCGCTCGGCCTCGCTGCTGTACGCGCCGCTGCGCGCCGGAGAACAGATCATCGGCGTGATGTCGGCACAAAGTTACACGCTCAATGCCTACGATCAGTCTGATCTGGATTTGCTGGTGGGCATCGCCCACCAGGCCGCCATCGCCATTGACAATGCGCGCCTGTACTCGACCGTGCAGCAAGAGCTGATCGAGCGGCAGCGCGCCGAGCAAGCGCTGCGCGACAGCGAGGCGCTATATCAATCGCTGGTGGAAGCCCTGCCGATGAGCGTATGCCGCAAGGATTTGGCCGGCCGGTTTATCTTTGTGAATCAACGCTATTGCAGCGAATTCAATCTGACCCCGGCCGAGATCATCGGCAAGACCGATTTTGATCTGCACCCGCGCGAACTGGCCGAGAAATATCAACAGGACGATCGGGCGGTGATGACCGGCGGCCGCACGATCGAACAAGTGGAAGAGCACGAACCGATCGGCGGGCGGCGCGTTTACGTGCAGGTGTTCAAGTCGCCCGTCTACAATGCGCGCAGTGAAGTCACCGGCGTCCAGACCGTGTTCTGGGATGTGACCGAACACAAGCTCGCCGCCGAGCGGCTGTATGCCAGCGAAGAACGTTACCGGTTGATCTCGACGGTGATTTCAGATTACACGTTTTCCACGGCGATGCAGCCCGACGGCCGCCTGCGCTTGAGCTGGGTGGCCGGGGCGTTTGAGTCGATTACGGGGTACACCTTTGCCGAGTATGTGGCGCGTGGCGGCTGGGCGGCCGCCCTGCATCCCGACGACGTTGAACGGGACGCAGCCGCACTGGCGACGCTGCAAACGAATCAACCCGTCGTCAGCGAAGTGCGCACGCTGACCGGGGACGGCAGTGTGCGCTGGGTGCGGGTGTATGCGCACCCGGTGTGGAATTATGCGCGCAATAACCTGAGCGGGATTTACGGCGCGGTTCAAGACATTAGCGAACGCAAACGGGCCGAGGCCGAACGTGAGAACTTGATCCGCGAACTGGAAGGCCGCAACGCCGAGTTGGAGCGGTTTACGTACACGGTCTCGCACGATTTGAAAAGCCCGTTGATCACGATTCGCGGCTTTCTGGGCTTTCTGCAAAAGGACGCGCAGTCTGGCAATACCGAGCGGCTGGCCGCCGACATCAAGCGCATCGGCGATGCGGCCGACAAGATGCAGCGGCTGCTAAACGAACTGCTGGAACTGTCGCGCGTGGGGCGGCTGATGAATCCATCGGTCGAGGTGCCCTTCGAGGAGATTGTGAGTGAGGCGCTGGCGCTGGTCCAGGGCCGGTTGTTGACGCGGCCCACCACGGTGCGATTGGTTTCGCCGCTGCCCATGGTTCATGGCGACCGGGTGCGGCTGATAGAAGTCATGCAAAACTTAGTCGATAATGCGGTAAAATTCGCCCAAGCTCAAACCGAACTACTGATCGAAATCGGCGTACGCACAGAGCCGGACAGCCAACCGATCTTCTTCGTACGCGACAACGGCATCGGGATTGAGCCACAGTATCACGAGCGCGTGTTTGGGCTGTTCAACAAACTGAACGCGCAGAGCGAAGGCACGGGAGTGGGACTGGCGCTGGTGAAGCGCATCATCGAGGTGCATGGCGGACGCATCTGGGTTGAGTCGGCGGGGGCCGGCCATGGCAGCACATTCTGCTTTACGTTGGCCGAGCGGGCTGCGGACAACGATCGGGGGCAGTGACGTGCCGCTTATCCACGAAAGGAAATCCAGTCATGAATGGCGAACCCGTGCTGGTCTTACTCGTCGAAGACAACGTCGATCACGCTGAATTGGTAATCCGCACCTTGTCCGAGCATCGCGTCACGAACCGTATTCAGCACCTGATGGACGGGCAAATGGCGCTGGATTATCTGTTCCGGCAGGGCGCGTATGCCGACCCGCAGAGCAGTCCGCGCCCGCATCTGGTATTGCTGGACTTGCGGCTGCCGTGTGTGGACGGGCTGGAAGTGCTGAAGGCGATCAAAGAATCAGAGGCGCTGCGGCAAGTACCGGTCGTAGTGCTGACGACCTCGGAAGCCGAGCGCGATGTGGCGCGCGCGTATCAGTATCACGCCAACAGTTATCTGGTTAAGCCC
Organism: Thermoflexales bacterium; assembly: GCA_017999195.1. Taxonomy (GTDB): domain Bacteria; phylum Chloroflexota; class Anaerolineae; order Fen-1058; family Fen-1058; genus JAGOBP01. The sequence continues at coordinate 320 of JAGOBP010000579.1, read as the reverse complement.
GTGGGCTACGAGGATTTTGGGCAGTTGATGAATGATCTGGGGTTCTACTGGCTGGGCTGGAATACGCATCCGTATTTATAGCGCCGACGCCGGTGGGCCGGACGGGCTGCAAAAAAAGGGACGCCATGAGCGAGAAGTTGCTGACGATTTTGCTGATCGAAGACGAGCCCGCTCACGCCGAGCTGGTCCGCCGAGCGTTTGAAGATCGCGGCGCAATTCTGCGCGATCGCGAGATCCGACTGACGATCGTGGCAACGCTGGCGGCAGCGCGCGCCTGCCTGACTGATGAAACTACGCGCCCGCAGATCATCATCGCCGAC
>JAGOBP010000079.1 GCA_017999195.1 Thermoflexales bacterium | reverse complement strand
CGAGGCGGCCGCGCAAGGCCGAGCGGAGATTAGGGCGTTGTACTTTGTGACGTATCCGGCGGACGAGATCACGCCCGAGATGATCCGCGCGGCGATCGAGATGATGCGGCAGGCCACGCCCGCCGGCCAGGCCGAATTGCATTTTGCGGCGAAGCCCGGCCGTTACATTTGCTGGAATTGCTGCGGGTTGCGCTATGAGGCCGTCGACGGCGTATGCCCCAACTGCGGTCACGAGGGTTTAGTCGTGCCGATGGAGATGGTGGTGGCACTGGATCGCATCGAAGTTTAGGCGGCTGCGCCCCGGTGCGAGATTTCGTACAGATAGCCGTCTGGTCCGCGAAAGTAACACCACGCCGAGCCGTCCTGCCAGTATTCGACCTCGGTCACAAATTCAATGCCGCGCGCTTCAAACTCGCGGCGCGTGACGGCCACATCCTCGACGAGAAAACCCAGCACGGGACATTCGTGCAAGGGAAAGTATTTGCTTTTAGGGCCAAAGATTTCGAAACGCTGCACGGCGTTGATTTGAAACGTCGCGAAGTGCAGCGTTTCGCTGTGCAAGACGGGCTGCGCGCCGAACAAGTCGGCAAAGAAGCGCACTGTGCCCTCAAAATCCTCGGTGCGGATCCCCGCCCAGGCATAAGTGGTCAATGTCATGTGGTTGCTCCGATGGGTTTTACCCAGATAGTGCGCGCGGCCTTCAGACCCAGCGCAATTGATTGATCGCCTTTCTTGAACGTCACGACGCCAGTATACTCCACGGCTTCTTTCACGACTAATCGCGCTCCCGGCGTTAAGCCCTGTTTTTGCAGATAATCCAGCAGGCGCGGATCGCGTTCGCCTTCTTCGGTGATGCGCAAAATCTCAACCGTCTGATTCTCCAGCGCGTTGCTCAACAGCAAAGCCTCGGCGGGCAGGCGGGTGTTCATCATGCCGGGGATGGGATTGCCGTGCGGGCAGGCGGTGGGGTGGCCCAACGCGGCCAGCATCTTGTCTTCGATCAGCGGTGAAATGGCGTGCTGCAAACGCTCGGCCTCGCGATGCGCCACCGCCCACTCGATGTGCAGAATGTCGGACATGAAACGCTCGATGATGCGGTGGCGGCGAATCGACGCTTCGGCCACTTCCACGCCGCGCTTGGTCAGGGCGATGTCGCCGTCATCGATCTTGACGTAGCCATCGCGCGCCATGCGCTGGAGCGTCTGACTGACCGTGGGCGGCTTCACCCCCAACCGATCGGCCAACCGCGCGTTGATAATTCTCTGCCCCTCGTCCAGCATGTTGTAGATGGCTTCCAGATAGTTCTCGTAGGTTTCAGATAGATTGATCGGTTCGGGCATAATCCTCGCTCGGCGTCTTAGGCTATCGCTTGATCGCGTGTGAGGCGATCGGGCGGATAGGAATTAGGAATTTGTGCGAATGCCTAACAGGTAGTGGCGCGGCTTGACAAATCGTCGCGTAATTTCTATTATGCTTATCGTGTTTAAGTATAACCTACTTCCACTGGGTTCGTAAAGGAGACTTTATGCTGGCAGGATTCTTGTTGGCCTTGCGCGAAGGCGTTGAAGCGGCGTTGATTGTCGGGATTGTGCTGGGTATGTTGAAGAAGATGAAGCGCACCGATCGCGCGCCGTGGGTGTGGCTGGGTGTGGGGACGGCCAGCCTCATCAGCCTTATCGTGGCGCTGGTGCTAAACCTGCTCAACGCCGAGTTTGAAGGCCCGGGCGAAATGGCCTTTGAAGGTCTGACGATGGTGTTTGCGGCGGGCGTGTTGACGTGGATGATCTTCTGGATGCAGAAGCAGGGGCGTCAGACCCAGTTGGGTCTGGAGGCGAATGTCAAATCGGCGTTGTCCAACGGCACGCGCTGGGGCTTGTTTTTTGTGGCGTTTCTGGCGGTCGTCCGCGAAGGCGTGGAGTTGGCGTTGTTTTTGACGGCGGTCAACTTTTCTGAACCGGCGGCCGGTGTTGACGCGCCGATTTTGGGCTGGCTAGGCGGTTTGCTCGGCTTGATCGCCGCCGTGATCATCGGTTGGTTGATGTTCGACACGGCCATCAAACTGAATCTGCGCCGCTTCTTCCAGCTGACCAGCATCGTGCTCATCGTCTTCGCGGCTGGGTTGGCAGGCCATGCCATTCATGAGTTTAATGAACTGGGCTGGATTCCTGCGGTCGTGGAACACGTTTACGATTTGAATGCCATCGTGCCCGAAAGTTCAATCGTGGGGCAGTTCCTGGGGGCGTTGTTTGGCTATAACGCCAATCCGTCGTTGACGGAAATGATCGGTTATCTAGGTTACTTTGTCGGGGTCTTGGGCTTGACGCGCTGGCTGGCCCGTAAGCCAGAGGCTAAGGCTGCGGCGGTGGTGTAGTCCAGTTTCATAAATTCGGCCAGTCCGATGTCCGTACAGGCTCAGCCCGTTCAGGTGCTGGGCCTGTATTTGTTTGCGCCGGGGCATTTGTGTTCACTACCTAATGTGATGTTTGTCACACTACCCGGTGACAGACTGTACTAATCTCCTGCTCATAAATCGGCCAAAATACTGGGTGTGGTGATCGGCCCAGTGGGTATGGGGTAAACGCCCCAGACAAACTGTGGCCGACTTGATTTACCGTGTCATAACTCAGCAATGGAGACGCTTGGCTATGAAGAATTCATTCCGTAAGCCGTTGGTTCGCAGTCTGGCCGCTTTTGTGATTGTCTTTGGTCTGTGTGTGGCAATCGGCGCGGTGTTGGCATCGGCCCAACCGGCCGTTGCCGCCCCGATTACGCTTAGTCCGAACCACCCGGACCTGACGGCGATTCGCGCCGAAGCCCAGGTCACCTCGACCGGCGAGTATCGCGGCCCCGAACTATGCAAGGACTGCCACAAAGACCTGCATACCGAGTGGACATCGACCCTGCACGCGGCCGCGTTTTCTTCGCCGATTTTCCAGGAAGCCTGGACGAAAGATCCCAATAAAAACGCTTGTTTGCAATGTCACACCACCGGTTACAATCCCGCCGATGGGTCGTACAAGCTCGAAGGTGTGACGTGCGAGTCGTGCCACGGCGCGTACCAGCCCGCTCACCCGCAGACTAAGATGCCCATCACCCCCGACGCTTCACTCTGCTCCACCTGCCATAAGTCCACCACGAACGAGTGGCATGCCAGCAAGCACAGTGAAGTTGGCATTCAGTGCCAGGCCTGTCATGATCCACACGCCCAGAAGCAAAAGGCCGATGATGTGAACGCGCTGTGTTCCAACTGCCATAAAGACCCCGGCGATACGTTTACTCACGGCACGCACGCCACAGCCGGACTGCAGTGCAGTAACTGTCACATGTACACCGATCAGGAAAACAATTCCCCGATCGGCGGGCTGCTCTCAACCGGGCACACTTTCGCCGTCGGTTCGGATACGTGCATCGGCTGCCACCGCGATACCGTTCACACCCGTGACAAGATTTTGGAATTGACGGGCGAAGTGACCAAGTTGGCCGACGCCGATAAGGAAGCGTTGCTTCAAACCGCGCAACAGCAAGAGCAGGCTATCACCAGCCTGAAGGCCGAAGGTGAAACGCGGCTGTACGTCGGTCTGGCGCAGGGGGCTATCGTCGGTTTGGCGGTGGGTGCGGTTGCCGCCTGGATCGTCAGCCGCCGGCTGCGTATCATCGAAGAAGTCGTTATCAGTGAACACGAAGAAGGGAAGAAGTAGCAATGGCAACTGGCAAGCGCAAGCAGCGCGTAAAACTAGACCTTACCCGGCGTGACTTTATCACGCTGGCCGCTACGGCGGCTGGCTCGGCCGTCGCCGCGCAAGTGTTGACGACCGGTGCCCTGTCACCCTTCGCCCGACTGAAGCAGCGCCAGGTCACAGGCGCCGAGGCCGAAGTCAAGGCTTCCAGTGAGTACCACTGGGGCATGCTTATCGACCTGAGCAAGTGCATCGGCTGTGAATACTGCCAACGCTCGTGCTCGGCCACCAATGACGTCGCCGCCGATAAGCCGTGGAACATCGTCGTCGAAGAGAAGCAGGAAAGCGGCCACAAGTTCTTCTTTACCCGGCCCTGCCTGCATTGCCAGGACGCACCGTGCGTGGAAGTCTGCCCGGTGCAAGCGACCTACCATCGCGAAGACGGCCTGGTGATTATGGACTACACGCGCTGCATCGGCTGCCGCTACTGCGAAGTGGCCTGCCCGTATGATGCGCGCAAGTTCAACTGGGAAGAGCGTACCGACGTCAATCCCTATCAGCCCACCTGGGGCATTTCCGAAGTGCCGCGTCGTCCGCGCGGGGTGGTAGAGAAGTGCACGTTCTGCGTCCATCGCATCGATGCGGGTTTGGCCAAGGGCCTCATGCCCGGCACGCATCGCGAAGCGACCCCCGCCTGTGTCAACGCCTGTCCGGTGGGGGCGCGCATCTTTGGCAATCTGAAAGATGCCAATAGCAAGATTTCACGCGCCATCGAAGCCAATCCCACTTTGCGGCTGCGTGAAGAATTGGGTACCGAGCCGAGCGTCTATTACATTCCGCCGACAAAGGAGGCGTAACATGGCATCCGTTGCGCTCCCCACTAAAAAACCGTCTAGCATTACGCCAGGCTTTCTGGCCTGGTTGGGCTTCATCGGGCTGTGTTTGACCATCGGGTTGGTGGCGGCCTTTGAAGTTTTGACCAAGGGCTTGACTGTCACTAATATGACAGACACCGTTCCCTGGGGCTTGTGGATCACCATCGACCTGTCGTCGATTGCCTTGGGCGCGGGCGCATTCACGTTGAGCGCGATCGTCTACTTGCTCAAACTGAAGCGCTTTCAGCCGATCATCCGGCTGGCCGTGTTTGTGGGCTTCATCGGCTATTCATCGGCGCTGCTGACGCTGGTGATGGACATCGGCCGCCCCGATCGGTTCTGGCATCCCTGGGTGTACTGGAATATCCACTCGGTGCTGTGGGAAATTACGTGGTGCATCACGTTGTATCTCACCATCATGATTCTGGAGTTCCTGCCCGTTTTTGCGGAACTGCCGTACTTTGCGCGCTGGCCGCGTTTTGGCCGCATCGCGCATACGCTGCATAAGGCCGCGCCGGTCTTCGCGCTGGTGGGGCTGGGTATTTCTTTGTTGCATCAATCGTCACTGGGCGCGACCTACGGTATTCTGCGCTCGCGACCGATCTGGTTCAAGCCCAGCATGCCGATCATGTTCATCCTGTCGGCGGTGGCGGTTGGCCCGTCGATTACGATGGCGGTGGCGTTCCTGTCGGAGTGGATCACGGGCAAGCGGGCGCTGGCGCACGACGCGCTGCGGACGATTGCGCGCTTCAGCGGCTTTGGCTTGCTGGCTTACGCGTACATCAAGTTCTGGGACTTGTTGGCCGTGACCTATTATGGCCGCAGCCCGCAGATCAATCAGGCGTTTGCCATGCTGAACGATCAGACGCCGTATGGCTTCGGCTTCTGGGTCGGCGAGATCATCATCGGGATTCTGATCCCCGTGATTTTCTTCCTCGCGCCGCGATTCAATCGGCGGCCATTGTTCCTGGTGATGGGGGCGTTCGCTGCCGTGATTGGCATCCTGGCCAATCGCTGGAACGTTACCGTCTCGGGTTTGACCGTGCCGCTGTCCTATTCGCCGGGCGTGCTCTATCGACCGGAGGCGGGTGCGTATTGGCCCAGCCTGGCCGAGTGGGGCATTGCGGTGGGCGTCATCGGCTATGCGCTGTTGATGCTGACGTTAGGCTTACGTTTCTTGCCGCTGTTTAAGGGGACGGACGAAGCGTCACATAGTTGACAAAATAAACCAGATAGACGATGATTAGGCCGCGCTCAAGTCGACGCCCGTTCTCGACCTGAGCGCGGTATGTTGCTTTTTGAAGTCCTCGTGTTTGGATCGTTCAGCGGCCAGTCAGCGTTGTTGGCCGGCGTAGCCCAGCCCGTTACGTTCTAAATTGTCGATCTGAAACTCTCAGTTGTACCAGTCTTGCTGTAGGAGTCTTGCATGCCAGAAGCAGCTGAAAGCCCGATTGTTGTCGCCATTCTGTTTGCGCTCCGATGCCTGGTGCCATTGGTCTTGATGTTGGGCGTGTCTTATCTGTTGAAACGGCTGGGCCTCATCGCCGAGCCGCCGGCCGCGCCGCCCGACGAGGACACTGGCAGTAATGGAAATAACGGTAAACGCAAGCCTGGAGGAGGCGTCGCGCATGGGAAGGTTTAGAGCAATGCGACTACCGATGATCGTCGGTGTGGTGGCGGTATTGATTGTGCTGGCGTTAAGCGCGCCGGTGAGTGCCGCGCCGGTCGCGTCACGCATCGACGCCGCGCCGCCGGCCCAGGAGACCGAAACCTACTGCCTGAGTTGCCACGGCAATCCAGACTTGAGCCTGACGCTCCCCAGCGGCGAGAAATTGTCGTTGTATGTGGATACGAATAAACTCAGTGCCTCGGTGCATAGCCCGGCCGGCATTGAATGCGAAGCGTGCCACACCACGATCAAGACGTATCCGCACCCGGCGATCAGCTTCCAGACGCGGCGTGAATTGTCGCGCTCATACTACGAAGCCTGCCAGAAGTGCCATGCGTCCAACTATAGCAAGGCGCAAGACAGCATGCACGCGCAGGTGGCCAAAGAGGGCAATGTCGACGCGCCCATTTGTACCGACTGCCACGGCGCGCATGATGTGCAGCATCCCGCGCAGCCGCGCGCCAGTATCTCGACCACGTGCAGCCAGTGCCACGCCGAGATTTACACCGCCTACAAAGACAGCGTACACGGCAGTGTGCTAATCGCCGAAGACAACCCGGATGTTCCGGTTTGCACCGACTGCCACGGTGTCCACAACATTCAAGACCCGCGCACGGCGCAGTTCCGCGTGGGCACGCCCGATTTGTGCGCGGGCTGCCATGCCGATCCGGCGCGCATGGGTAAGTACGATCTGTCCACCGATGTGTATAGCCTGTATAAAACTTCGTTCCACGGCGTCGATGTATCGGTCTATAAAGCCAACTGGCCGACCATCTGGCACGACAGCGCGGTCTGCACCGACTGCCACGGCATCCACGACATTCGCACCACTAAAGACCCGCAATCGAAGGTGAATCCGGCCAACTTGTTGGCCACTTGCCAGAAGTGCCATCCCAGCGCCGGCCCCAACTGGACCGCCGCCTGGACCGGTCATAACCAGATCGATCAAAGCCGCACGCCGTTCCTATTCTATGTGGAGCAGTTCTACTCTGGCTTTACACCGTTTGTGCTGTGGCTATCGATCATCTATGTGGTTTTACAAATCATTCGCGCCGTTGTCGGGCGTGTGCAGAGGAGCCTGAAATGAGCGCCGTCCACCCATCAACTTCGGCCCCGGCCAAGCGCGGAGTGCAGACGCTGCGTTTCTTTCAGCGGTTTACGCTGCTCCAGCGCTGGGAACACCTGCTGCTGATTCTATCGTTCGTGGTGCTGTTTCTGACAGGCGCTGTGCAGAAATATCGCGGCGAGGCCTGGAGCCAGGAGATTCTCTCCACGCCCGATCGGTTGTTGCTGGTCCGCAATATCCATCACATCGCCGCCATCGTCTTGACGCTGGAAGTGCTCTTCCACTTGGGCCGCGCCATCTACTTGCTGGCCAAGCGCAAGATGTCACCGGCCATGTTCCCGACCGCGCAAGACGTGCGGGATGCCGGCGGCATGATCAAGTATTTGCTGTTCCTGACCAACCGCAAGCCCAAATTCGGCAAATACAACTTCGAGCAGAAGTTTACCTATTGGTTCCTGTTCTTCGGACTGGGCATCATGGTGATCACAGGCTTCATTCTGTGGTTCCCGATTCAAGCGGCCAACGCCATTTCCGGCGGCATCGTACCGGCGGCCAAGATGGCGCACAGCACCGAAGCCATCGTCGCGGGCATCTTCGTCGTGATCTGGCACCTCTATCATGTGCTGATCGAGCGCTTGAACTTGAGCATGTTTACCGGCCGCTTGAACGAAGATGATATGCGCGACTTCCACACAGCAGAATATGAACGCTTAACCGGGCAGTCGGGAGAAACACGGGGCGGGGGAGGACGAGCGTGAGTAAGAGTCGTTGGAGACGAGCGGGCGTGTTCGCCGTCATCGTGGTGATTGGCCTGCTGACGATCGCCGTCAGCGGGGCAGTGGCGGCTCCCGCCCCGATAGTTCCGGTGGCGGCCCGATCGGTCCGATCGGCCCCATCAGCCGATCGGTTGCAGCAAGAACCGGTGAGCAATGAATTGTGTTTGGCCTGTCACAACAATCCGAGCCTGACCAAAAAGTTGTACGACGGATCGGACTTGAGCCTGTACGTCAAACCGGAAGATCATGCCAATTCGGTGCATGGTGCTGAAGGGTTATTGTGCGTTCAATGTCACACCACTTTTGATCAGAAACACAGCGAAAATCCGGTGCAATTCCCCGGCTTTCAGGCCAACGATCGGCGCGACGCCACGCTGAAGTTGTATTCGGTGTGTTTGCAATGTCACGCCGAACAATATGACAAGACCATCGACAGTGTGCATGGGCGTGCGCTGCAAAACGGCAACATCAACGCGGCGGTCTGCACCGATTGTCACACCGCGCATACCGTGCGCCGCTTAACCGATCCGGCCACCAAGCAACTGCTGCCGGACGCGCGCATCTGGATTCCCGAGACGTGCGCCAAATGTCATAGCACGGTTTACGCTCAATACGAGGAGAGCGTTCACGGAGCGGCGTTGACTCAGGAAAACAACGTGGACGTGCCGACCTGCATCGACTGTCACGGTGTGCACGACATCCCCGATCCGTTGACGTCGGCCTTCCGCTTGAAGTCGCCCAACCTGTGCGGCAAATGCCACGCTGATGCCAGCATCATGGACAAGTACGGCATCTCGACGAAGGTGTTTGACACCTATGTGGCCGACTTCCACGGCACGACGGTGACCTTGTTCCAGAAAGAATCGCCGGACGCGCCGACGAATAAGCCCGTTTGCTTTGACTGCCACGGCGTCCACGACATTGCGCGTGCCGACGATCCGCAGAAGGGCTTGCAGGTCAAACAGAATATCCTGAAGAAATGCCAGGTCTGCCATCCGGGCGCCACCGACAACTTCTCGGCGGCGTGGACGTCCCACTACATTCCTTCGCCGGAGAAGTATCCGGTGGTGTATTTCGTCAATGTTTTCTATCAACTGATGATTCCGGGTGTGTTAGGGGGCATGGCCGTCTTGGTCGTGCTTGATATCTCATCGGTGGTGCGCCAGAAACGGCGCAAATCGAAGGATCAGCCTAAACCGCCCGCCGACAAACCCGCCGCTGACGAAGCCAAGGAGTCGAGCCATGACTAAGACGACTCCCGTCACCCAAGCCGATTTGCAGCCGACTGAGCCGGTCAAGATTGTCACGCGCTTCAGCCTGTTCCAGCGCATCGAGCATCTGCTGTTTTTGATCTCATTCTCGACGCTGGGTCTGACCGGTCTGCCGCAGAAATTCGCGGATGCGGGGTTGAGCCAGTTTGTCTTGACGCTGTTTGGCGGCATTGAAGCCATCCGCGTGGTGCATCGCGGCGCCGCCATCATCATGATGGCGCTGAGCATCTATCATGTCGTCGAGGTGCTCTATCGGGTCTTCGTGCAGCGCACCGCCTGGACTATGCTGCCCGTCATCGAGGACTTCAAGCATCTCTATCACGATGTGCTGTTCTACTTTGGTCGCCGCAAGCACAAGGCCTTTTATGGCCGCTACAACTATGCTGAGAAGGCCGAATATCTGGCCGTGGTCTGGGGCACCGCCGTCATGATCATCACCGGGTTCATGATGTGGAATCCGATCGCGACGACGAACGTCCTGCCGGGCGAGGCCATTCCGGCGGCCAAGGTGGCGCATGGCGGCGAGGCCGTGCTGGCCGTGCTGGCCATCATTTTGTGGCACTTCTATCATGTGCACCTGCGCCACTTCAACAAGGCGATGTTTACCGGCCAGATGACGCGTGAGGAAATGCAGCACGAGCATCCGGCGGAACTGGTCTTGATCGAAGCCGGCAAAGCGACCAAACCGATTGTGCCCGCGGTGCTCAAGAAACGTCAGCAAGTGTTCTACCCCATCGCGACGGTGATTGTCGTCGTGTCGGGTTTCCTCCTGTTCCAATTCGTCACCTTCGAGCAAACGGCCATCGACACCGTGCCGCCAGTAGTGACGGGTGAGGCCTTTGTGCCGTACACGCCCACGCCCACGCTGGTACCCAGCCCCACGCCGACCATCACGCCGACTCCGACGCCTGGCCCAACTCGACCGGCTGCGACGCCGAGCGCGGTCGTGAGTGGCGACTCCTGGGACACCACCATCAGCGCCATCTTTAACGGCAAGTGTGCGGTCTGTCACATCAGCATGGCCCTGGGTGATCTGTCTCTGAAGACCTATGCCGATGCGGTGAAGGGTGGCAAGAGCGGCGCGGCGATTGTGGCGGGTGATCCCGATAAGAGCATCCTGATTCAGATTCAATCCAAAGGCGGACACGCCGGCCAACTCAGCGCCGATGAGTTAGCGACCGTTAGCGCGTGGATCAAAGCCGGTGCGGCGGAAAAGCCCGGCGCAGTCGCGCCCGCACCTACGCCAAGCGTGGTGGTAGAAGGCTGGACCGACGGCATCGATCAACTCGTCGCGGCCAAGTGTGCCACGTGTCACGTCGCCACCAAGTTGGGTGATCTGTCGCTGAAGACTTACGCCGATGCCTTGACGGGCGGCAAGAGCGGTGCGGCCATCGTACCGAATGACCCGCTCAAGAGCGTGCTCGTGCAGATACAGCAAAAGGGCGGTCACGCCGGTCAACTCACCGCCGAAGAGATCGATCGCGTCATCGCGTGGATCAACGCCGGCGCGCCCGAAGCGGGCGGCGCTGCCGCACCCGCGCCTGCACCCAGCGCTGCGACTGACGGCTGGACCGACGGCATCGATCAACTCGTCGCGGCTAAGTGCGCCACGTGCCACGTCGCCACCAAGTTGGGCGACCTGTCACTGAAGACTTACGCCGATGCTTTGACGGGCGGCAAGAGCGGTGCGGCCATCGTGCCGAATGATCCGCTCAAGAGTGTGCTCGTGCAAATTCAGCAAAAGGGCGGTCACGCCGGACAACTCACCACCGAAGAGATCGATCGCGTCATCGCGTGGATCAACGCCGGCGCGCCCGAAGCGGGCGGCGCTGCCGCACCCGCGCCTGCACCCAGCGCTGCGACTGACGGCTGGACCGACGGCATCGATCAACTCGT
>JAGOBP010000078.1 GCA_017999195.1 Thermoflexales bacterium | reverse complement strand
GTGGGAGCAGTTCCGCTTCGTGACGATTCCCATGCTCGCGCCGCAGACGTTCTTCATCGTCACTACCACGACCATCTCGGCCATGCAGTTGTTCGATCAGGTTTTCATTCTGACCAATCCATTGGGCGGACCGACCAACAGCACGCTATCGATGGTGGTGTATCTGTACCAGAACGGTTTCCAGCGCTTCAAACAAGGCTACGCTTCAGCGAATGCTTGGGTGCTGTTTATTCTGATCTTTGCGCTGACCCTGTTCCAATTCCAGCGCCAGCGCCAAAGCAGTGCGTATGAAAGTTGATTCGTCGATTAGTCAACCGGTAACTGGTCGATTGGTTGATCGGTCAACCCGTAATCGGCCATGTATCCAACACAGTCACCAATTGACGAATTGACCAGTTGACCAGTACCCAGTTACCGCTAAGCCCACACCTTTTCGAGGTCCCTATGAAATCCTATAAACGCACTCGCTGGATCGTTAATGGTGTCGCGTATGTCGTGCTGACTTTCTTCGCACTGGCGATGTTGTTTCCGTTCATCTACATGATCACCACGTCGCTAAAAGAGCCGAAGGATACGTTTAACTATCCGCCGCGCCTGCTGCCGCGCCAGGACACGTCGATGTCGGTGGCCGGTTTCGATGAGCCGCTGCCGGTGTACTACGTCACAGTCGACGGCCAGCAAAAAGAATGGGCGCTGGCGCAGAGCAACATCCGCATCGGCGTGTATGCCGAGCCGACGAATCTGGAGAAGACCTACGAGCGCCCCCTGGCCGACATCAACCCGACCGGTGGCGCGTCCAGTCAAAAGACTGCGAGCGTGAACGGCAAAGATGAGCCATTGTGGGATGTGGACGTTGACGGCCAACTCATCCCGATGGTGGTGGTGCGGCAAACTACGCTGGGCCGCTTCGTCAATCCCGCTGATCCCACGCAAGCGGTGTTGCAAAACGTGCGTCTCAGCCAGCCGGTGCAGACGTTGACGGCGCATCCTGAAAACTATGAGACCGTAGTGAATCTGGGCGGCATGGATCGCAGTTTGACCAACACCATTCTGGTGACCATCCTCGTCGTCGTGGGGCAGTTGACCACCTCGGTGCTGGGCGGCTATGCCTTCGCACGCCTGAAGTTCCCCGGCCGCAACCGGCTCTTCGTGCTGTACCTGGGCACGATCATGATTCCGTTCGTCGTATTGATCACGCCGCTCTATCAGCTGATGGTGTTGATCGGTTGGCAGGACCGCATCGCATCGCTGGTCATTCCGTGGATCTTCACCGCCTACGGCACGTTCCTGATGCGCCAATTCTTCATCACCGTGCCCAAAGAAATCGAAGAAGCCGCGTTGATGGACGGTGCCTCGCGCCTGCAAATTCTGTGGCGCATCTTCATCCCGGCAGGCGTACCGGCGTTGGCGACGCAGGCCACCTTCACGTTCTTGTACGCGTGGAACAGTTTCTTCTGGCCGTTGGTCATCATCAACACCGCCAACACCGCCAATCACGTGCTGACGCTGTCGCTGAATGTGTTGCGCGGGCGCGCGGCCGACAGCCCCAACATCATTTTGGCGGGCGCGGCCATCTCCATTCTGCCGCCGATGATCGTCTACGTGCTGGCGCAGCGCTTCTTCGTCGAAAGTGCGACCAGCTCGGGCGTTAAAGGCTGACCGATTGACAAGATGAAGGGATGAAGGGATGACAAGATGACCAGCCAAGTCACTCATCTTGTCATCTTTTCATCCTGTCATCCCTTCACCATCTCAGTCCGCCACGAATTCAGACCTATTCGCCATGTCCTCCACCTGGGAACTCGCCAACCAACATATCCGCCGCGTCATTCAATTTGATCCGGCTGTTGGCCTATACACTTCGCACTTCGTCAACCTGATCACCGGCACGGACTTGATCGGCAAAGCGCGGCTCGAACAACGCTGGACACCGGAGTTCGATTTTCGCGTGAACGGCGAGCGGCTGACGAGTTTGGGTGAGGCGTGGGAGTTGGTGGAAGACATAGACGGGCGAATGAATTCGCAGCAACAACAGCACGAAGTCGGCCTACGCCGACTAGCCGACGCAGGTCGGCTTCGTGTATCTGTTGGTGCAGTTTCAACTGCCGAAGACAACCAGACCGTCCATCTCACCATCCGATTGATCCACCGTGCCCGACGGCTGGAAGTTTACATCGGCTACCGCTGCGATGCTCACGGCACGACCAAGCGGCTGACAATCATCAACACGAGCGATCAACCGATCATCATCACGCATCTCGCCCTCGAAACGCTGCCCGTCGAGATTGGCACGCCGGGCGAGTTGCAACTCGACGCGCACTATGCCGCCTTGCCTCGCGAGACCTTCATCACGGGCCGCGTCGATGATTGCGCCATCGTCTACCGCAATCCACGCACGGGCGATTGCGTCTTCGCCTTGAACGAAGCGCCGGGCCACCTGAAGCGCGTCGAGACGGGCGCGTGGTTCTGGGACGGCCTCGTCCGCCTCATGTACGACACCGACTTGTTCCCGCTGGAAATTCATTTGCCCTCACACACGAGTTGGCAATCGGCCGCGACCCGAATTGTGTTAGCCGCTACGGGACAAGACTATGCTGATCCACGCTGGGTGATGCCGCTCTCAACCAAGAATGAACTACGCAAACCGGCCAATCCAGCGAAGTGGCATTACAACACGTGGGATCCTTTCGGCACACGCATCGATGAAGTCACAGTCATGCAACTCATTCCAATTGCCGCACGGATGGGTTTCGAGGTCTTCACCATCGACGATGGCTGGCAAGCACGCTACGGCGATAATGCCATCAGCCCCGATCGTTTTCCGAACGGGCTGGATCGTATTCGCGAGGCAGTCGAAGCGAACGGCATGCGCTTGGGCTTGTGGGCGCCGCTCGCGGTTGTCGATCAAGCGCTGGCCGCATTGAGCCCAGATTTGCTCTGCCGTGACGCGCACGGCCAAGTCAAAACGACCATGACGGCGATGGGCGAACAAAGCGTAATGTGTCTCGCCAGCGATTACGCCCGATTGGCCGCCGCGCGCTTGATCGAGTTGATTGCGACTTATCACCTGGCCTATATCAAATTGGATTTGACCACCGTCTTCAACGCCTACGGCGAAGCGCCCGGTTGTTATGCGCCCAATCACCAGCACGCCAATGCCACAGAATCCGTGCTGCGCATCTATGAAGCCATCGCGCACATCACGCAGGCTGTTTACGCGCAACAGCCCGACGTGTTGATCGACCTCACGTTTGAACTGTGGGGGCAGAAACACACCATCGATTATGGCTTGCTGCGCGCGGCCGATTTATCGTGGATCAGCAATGTGGGCGATAACGTCGATGCGGGCGCGGGGCCGCGTCAAGCGCGCACCCTGTTGTATCAACGCTCGCTCGCGATTCCCGTCGAGACGATGTTGATTGGCAACTTACGTGCGGATACGGGTGATCCGCGCGAAAAGTTTGCCACCGCTCTGGGTAGTTGCCCATTGCTGCTGGGTGATCTGCGCCGCCTGTCCGATGAGCAGATCGACTGGTATGGCAACATGATCCGTTGGCAGCGTCAATTACGAACAGAGATCAATCTCTCCGAAAGTTTCTTTCCACTCGGCAGTTGGCGGCAGCCCAGCGTCATCGAGTGGGACGGCTTCGCGCGGCTGGCGCGATCGGGTGAGGGGCTGATCGTGTTGTTTCGCAACGAAAGCACGCTCGCCCACGCGCACGTACAAGTTCCGTTACCGGGCGAATCGCACTACACGCTCACATCGATCATGACCGGCGTCGCGCTCGATGGGCAATCGGCGGCCGATTTCCGCGCTGGTTTTGATGTCGCTTTCAATCACATGCCGGTCGTCATCATCGAAGTGCGTCAAGTGGTACAATCCACCGCACCAAATCTGCCTCAAGAAATTTCGCCATGACCACACACCCTACTCAATTCTATGATGCTTACGTTTTCGATCTGGACGGCACGGTGTATCTGGGCGACGCGTTGTTGCCCAATGCGCATCGCGCCATCACGACGATTCGCGCGCAGGGCAAGCGCACCGTCTTCTTATCCAACAATCCCACGCATACGCGGCAAGACTACGCGGCCAAGCTCGGCAAATTGGGCCTGCCCACGCACCTCAACGACATCCTCAATTCGTCGATGGTGATGGTGGACTTCCTCAAACGGCACCTGCCTACGGCGCGCTTGTTCGTCATCGGCGAGCAACCGCTGTACAACGATCTGCGCGACGCGGGCTTCAAATTTGCCGGGAATTTCAATGAAATCGACGCGGTGATCGCCTCGTTCGATCGGACGTTCACGTACGCCAAATTGCAAATCGCCTTTGATGCCATCCGGCACGGAGCGCGCTTCTTCGCCACGAACGGCGATCGGTATTGCCCGGTGCCCGGCGGCGGACAACCGGATGCGGCCGCCATCATCGCTGCGATCGAAGCGTGTACCAATACGAAGTGTGAAGCCATCGTCGGCAAGCCTTCAACGTATATGATGGATGCGGTGATGAGCGTGCTGCGCCTGCCGCCGAGCCGCTGCATCATGACGGGCGATCGCTTGGAGACCGATGTGCAAATGGGCATCAATGCGGGCATGGCGTCCGCGCTAACGCTGACCGGCGCAACCCAGTTGGCCGATGCCGAAGCCTCCAGCATCAAGCCGACGTACATCATTAACGATTTGGGAGAATTGGTTGACTGGTGATCAGTAATTGGTAACTGGTCAACTATTCAGGTTAACGTTGGTTGACTAACGCTTGAAGGTGTCATGCTGAGCGAAGCGAAGCATCTCAGCCGCCTCCAAGCGAGACCCTTCGCTACGCTCAGGGTGACAATTTGTAAAATGATTTGAGTTAACTTGAATAGTTACCAATTGACTGAATGACCAATTGACCGATTGACCATATCCCCGGTGACCACTTTGAAATATCTTCTCGGTTTAGATCAAGGCACCAGCGGCACCAAAGCCTACATCATGGACGAGCATGGCCAGCGCATTGGGCTGGGCTACGTGCCGACTGAATTGATCCGCGTGCAACCCGGCTGGATCGAACAAGACCCGAATGCCGTCGCGGCGGGTGCAGCCGAAGCGATCAGCCAGGCGCTCCGATCGGCCCACTGCGCCCCGACGGACATCCGCGCCGTCGGCATTGCGTCGCAGCGCGGCACCGATTTTGTGTGGGATGCGCGCACGCGTCAGCCGATCGCGAACGCCATCACGTGGCAAGACCTGCGCACACAGCCCATCATTGAAGAACTGGAAGCGTGGCCGCAAGCGATCGATCGACGTCACCGCCTGGGCTATTTTCCCGGCCACTGGTGCGCGTCGATGCATCTGGCGTGGCGCGTGCAAAATCAGCCTGAATTTCAGGCCGCGCTGCAATCCGGGCATCTGCGTATCGGCATGTCGGCCGCGTGGCTCGTCGCCGCGCTGGGCCAGCCCGGCGCGCACGTGCACGATTATTCGCTGGTTCAAAAGACCGGCCTGTGGGACTTTAGACACGGGGCGTATTGGGCCGAGTGGATCGATCGGTTGGGGTTAAGCCCGATCGTTTCGTCGGCATTGCCGCAACCCGTCCCCACGCTCTACAACTTCGGCACCTTGCACATCAGCGATGGATCACAATCCGCCGATGCGCCCGTGGTCGCCATGATCGGCGATCAACAAGCGGCGTTGTTCGGGCATGGCTGCCGCGTCGCAGGCCAGGCCGAATGCACGCATGGCACAGCCACCTTCGTCAACGTCGTCGCGGGCCATACTCCGCCCAATCTCGATTCACTCAACGTTTATCACGCGTGGTCACTGCCCAAACCCGAATTGACCCACACGTATTGTCTTGAAGCCGATACCACGGTCACTGGCGCTGCCGTGCGTTGGATGTTGGAGCGTGGCCACTTCTTTGAAAATGAAAACGAGATGGATGCGCTGGCCGCGTCCGTGGCCGATTCGGGCGGCGTGATTTTCGTACCCGCATTTACGGGTTTGAATGTGCCTTACAACGATCACTTTGCACGGGCCACCATTTTCGGCATGGCGCTGGGCACCGATCGCGCGCACATCGCTCGCGCTTTTCTGGAATCGATCGGCTTTCAAGTGCGCGCCATCCTCGACACGATCGATGACCAAACGGGCCTGCGCGTGAAGCAGTTGAGCATCGGCGGCGGCCTATCCAATTCCGATATGGCCTGTCAAATTCAATCGGACTTGATCGGCATCCCGATCGTGCGGCCCACCGAATCGGAAACAACGGCACGCGGCGCGGCCTTATTTGCCGGACTCAGCGCGGGTGTGTGGTCAGACCTCGATGATCTGCCGCCTCTGCCCGCCTGCAGCACCGTGTTTGAGCCGCGCCTCTCCGTCAATCAACGCGAAGCCGCGTATGCCCGCTGGCAGCGCGCCGTGCAGCATGTGCGCGATATCGGCGAAAATATTTGATTCACAAATCCACCCACATCTTATGACTGACACAACATACTTATTACGCACCACGCAGCACGCCACACTCTCTCGCGACGGTCTACTAATCAACGATCGGCCTTTCTACATTCTCAGCGGCGTTGTCCATTATTTTCGCTGGCCCAAAGCCGAATGGCGCGATCTGTTGATGACGGCCAAAGCGGGCGGCCTCAACACGGTGGATACCGTCATCCCGTGGAATTTGCACGAGCCGCGCCCCGGCGAATTCAACTTCGACGACTATGCAGACCTGCCCGCATATCTTGATCTGGTGCATGAACTTGGCTTATACGCCATCGTGCGGCCCGGCCCGTACATCTGTGCCGAATGGGAAAATGGCGGCTTTCCCGCGTGGTTGACCGCGCAAGACGTGAAGTTGCGCGTCGATGATCCGATCGTCTTGCCCGCATTGAAGCGCTGGTTCGATCGGTTGCTGCCGATCTTTGAATCGCGCCAGATCGATGTCGGCGGCCCGATCATTCTGTGCCAGATCGAAAACGAATATTGGGCTAGTGGCACGTTCGGTCACGATGCGCATCAACAGACTTTGGCACAGTTGCAGCACGACGGCGGCATCCGCGTGCCGATGTACACCTGCATGGGCGCGATCGAAGGCTATCCCGAATTTCGCAATGGCTGGAACGGCCTCGCGGTGAAGTTGCAACAAACCCGATCGGCCTGGCCCGACAACCCGATGATCGTGTCTGAACTGTGGAGCGGCTGGTTCGACAACTGGGGTTCGAGCGCGCACAACGGCAAGACGCCAGAGGCACTCGATCGCGCCTTGCACGAACTCACATCCGTGGGTTGCGCGGGTGTCTCACACTGGATGTGGGCGGGCGGCACGAACTTTGGATCATGGGGCGGACGCACCCTAGGCGGCGACTTGATTCACATGTCCACCACTTACGACTACGACGCGCCCGTGAATGAATACAATCAACCGACGGCCAAGTTCTATGCCGCGCGCCGTCACCACTTGTTTTTAAGCACTTTCGGCAACACCGTGTCTCGCTTGTTGGCCGATGCCAAACCCGGCGGGCCAACGGTCATCGTGCCGCCGCCCGTGAAAGGGCGCGCGGCCGGTGGCGAAGAGCCGTATCGCACGGTGAAGAACGGCGACTTCAGCGCGACCTTCCTGCAAAACAACACGGGCGATCGATCCACGCTGCAAGTCTTCAACACGCATCCGAATGTGCACCTGGCCATCGAGACCGACGCGCATTCGATCAAGCCACTCTTCTTCAACCTGCCTATCTCCCCTCGCCCGGTGGGAGAGGGGCCGGGGGTGAGGGCCGCGGTGCGGGTGAACTATCACACCTCGCGCTTGCTTGGCCTGTGGTCAAACACGCTCGTCTGCTACGGCTTCGAAGGCGAAGTCGGCTCGCTGCAACTTCACGCGGAGACGGATTGGCAAGTCAGCGATTGGGGCAACGCACGCGGCACACTCGATGGTCACACCCTGACCATAAAATACTGGATCACTGATCGACCGACGATCATTCGCACGAATCACCTGACCATCGTGTTGCTCACTCAAGCGCGCGCCGAACGCTGGTGGCCGCTGGCTGATGGTTCATGCGTCTGCGGACCTGATTTAGTTTTGGACGATGGCACACTCAGCGAAACAGGCATTACTCCATTCTATAAAGTGCAGAACTCAGAATGCCGAGTATACAATCACGCCACACGCACCACGCAGTACGCATCACGCATTACGCTGGACTGGGAAACGCTGGATGTCACTGAATTCTCGTCAAACTGGCTCACTCCAACTTCTAGCATCCAACATCCAACCTCTCTCGAATCGCTCGGCACCGATCTCGGTTACGGCTGGTACGCCACCCGCTTTAACCTCGATCAGGCGGTTGATACAACGCTCGTTGTGCCCTGGATCAACGATCGCGGCCACGTCTTTGTCGATGGGCAACGCTTGGGCTGCGTTGGCGTGGATGTGGATGGCGCACGTTGGACATTGCCGCTCAAACTTGAGGCAGGCGCGCATGAAGTGCGCGTGTTGGCCGATAATTTAGGGCGTTTCAACTATGGCGCAGGCGTCGGCGAACGCAAAGGCTTGCTGGATACACTATATCTCGGCGGCCAACAGATCGATCTGAACGGCGGCTGGTCGGCCTTGTGGCAAGAGGCGCAATTCGCGGGCGAAGCACTGGCGCACGCCCAACCACAGTATTTGCGCGCCGATGCTCGCAACGTCGATCTGAGCAACTTTGCATTTCAGGGCGCGCACGTGTGGCTCTTGCGCGAGATTGAAGTTGAAGCCGATGAAACTGTCATCCTGAAAATCACCGGCGATCGCAATCCGGGCGCGTTGTACGTCAACGGCACGGCCATTCGCCGCTTCTCGCGTCATCACGGCGGCGGACTGATGAAGCACGACATCACCGCGCATGTAAAACCCGGTGTCAACATCATCGCCATCCACATCGAAAATTACGCGGGCCTGCCGTGGGACGCGCAGTTACTGCGCTACCAGGCCGAAAATGCGCTCGGCGGGCCGTGGTATTTCCAATCGGGTGTAAGCGTAGCAACGACACCAGCCCCGCATCCTTCGACTACGCCGCAGCGCGGCTCCGCTCAGGATGCTTGTCGTTTCTATCGTGCGCGCTTTGGCTATGATCAAAATCAGCACGGCACAGCATCTTTCAAATTTGATGCGGCGGGTTTACGCAAAGGCCAGTTGTGGCTCAACGGGCGCAATCTGGGGCGCTACTGGCAAGTGGGTCCGCAAGAATTCTACAAAGTGCCTGCGTCGTGGCTGCACGCCGAAAATGAACTGTTGATCTTTGAAGAAGAAACCGGCTACCCAATTCAGACCGAATTGATCCGCTCATCCCGTTGATCTGTTTTCAAAAGAGGACCATCATGCTTGATTCGCCGCATCGCCGTTTCAATCAACTCACTCGTGAATGGGTGCTCGTCTCGCCGCATCGCGCTAAACGCCCGTGGCTGGGCCAAGTCGAGAAGACTGCGCCCGCGGATCTGCCGCACTACGATCCGACCTGCTATCTGTGCCCCGGCAATTCGCGCGTTGGCGGCACAATTCAGAATCCCAAGTACGAATCAACCTTTGTGTTTGACAACGACTTCGCCGCGTTACTGCCGGACACCAATCACTCGTCACTCGTCACTCGTCAAGACTCACTCTTCATCGCCGAACCCGAACCCGGCACCTGCCGCGTGGTGTGCTTCTCGCCGCGCCACGATTTATCGCTGCCCGAACTGTCACAGGTCGAAGTGGAAGCCGTGCTGCGCACATGGACCGATCAAACGCGCGAATTAGGCGCGCTCGATTACATCAACTACGTGCAGGTCTTTGAAAACAAGGGCGCGGTGATGGGCTGCTCCAATCCGCATCCGCACAGCCAGGTGTGGGCCGTGAATCATCTGCCCAATGAACCGACCAAAGAATTCAACGCGCAGCAGCGTTACTGGCTCAACAATCAGACGTGTTTATTATGCGACTACATGGGCGAAGAACTGCGCGCGCAAGAACGCATCGTCGCCGAGAATGAAGACTTCATCGCGCTGGTGCCGTTCTGGGCGGTGTGGCCGTTTGAAATTCTGCTGATGTCCAAACGCCACTGCGGCGCGTTGACGGATCTCGATCGACTGGAAGTGGCGTCATTGGCCGACATCCTGCGCCGCATCACGGCCAAATACGATAATCTATTCGAGATTTCATTCCCCTACTCGATGGGCTTCCATCAACGTCCGACGGACGGTCATCCGCACGACGAGTGGCACTTCCACGCGCATTTTTACCCGCCGCTCTTGCGCTCGGCCACCGTCAAGAAATTCATGGTGGGCTACGAGATGCTGGCCGAAGCCCAACGCGATCTCACGGCCGAGCAAGCGGCCGATCGGCTGCGCAACCTGAGTGATGTGCATTATCGAGCACGCGCATAAGCATCCAGAGCGGAACGTAGTGCAGTCGAAGGATGCGTTCACTCTCAAAGCATAAGGACTAATCAATGATGACTCAACTGCAAGAAGAACACGTTCCTGTCAAAAGCCGCGTGTGGGTATCCATCGCCGACGCGTCCACCGCCACATTGCAAGGCATGGTGGGCAGCGGCGCGCTGACGTATTTCTTCACGCGCTGGCGCGGACTTGATCCCAGCCTGGCCGCCATCGTGTGGCTGTTGTTTGGCGTGTGGAACGCCGTCAACGATCCCTTGTTCGGTTGGATCAGCGATCGGACGCAGAATAAACTGGGCCGCCGTCGACCGTACATTCGGTATGGCGCGCCCATTCTCGCGCTGGCCTTTATTTCGTGCTGGATCGAGTGGCCGGGCACGGCGGGCAATCAAACGCTGATGTTCGTCCAGCTGCTCATCGCGCTCTTCGCCTTCGACACGATGTACACGGCCATCGCCACCAGCATCTACGTGATGCCGTACGAAATGGCGCTGTCCAACAAAGCGCGCGGCAGCATCCTGTTGTGGAAAGTAATCTTCTCGATCTTTCCCACGGCCATTCCGCTGGTCGTCATCCCGATCATTCAACCTGGCCCCGGCGAAAGCGCCACGACCTTTCAGATCGTGATGACCGTGTTCGGCGTGGTGATGGGCGTGCTCGTCTTCATCAGCACGTATTTTTACGAAGAGAAACACTTCACGCAAAGCGAACAGCAACCGTCCATCTTCACGTCGATCAAAGAATGCTTCAAGAATTTCTCGTTCATCATCTTCGAGGTGGTCAGCTTCACCGTCATCTACATCCAGACCTCGCTGATGCAGGGCGTGCTGTATTACT
>JAGOBP010000578.1 GCA_017999195.1 Thermoflexales bacterium | reverse complement strand
CTTTATCGGCTGCGCCGACCAGCGGCGACACACTCACTTTGGTCGCTTGCGCTGCCGCAATCGCGCGGACGATAGTTTCACGATCGGGGCCGGGATCGGTCACCGGATCACCCAGCGCCGGGCCGCGATTGGAGAAGGGAATGATCATCCGCACCGTGTTGGCTCGCCATGCGTATTGCGCGGCCACATCGGTGATGGCGGCGCCCCAATCGCTGTCGTTGGCGACGGTGGACTTGGGCAGCTGCATCACGGTCTGGGTCGCGCACGCATATGGTTTGGCAATGCCGTAAATGGCGACGTTGAGTTCAAAGCCGCGCGCTTGCAATGCGGCAATGTCTTTGATCAGGCCCGCGCACAGCACGTCGATGCGATCGAGCAGCGCGCCTGATGTGTCCAGCACCAGCACCACTTCGACGCCTTGGGGCGCGTCTTGTGCGGCCACGGCCGGCACCCAACTGGCGGCCAGCAGGCCAATCACGCTGAAAAGGATGGCGAATCGATGACGCATGGGGCCTCCCACGTGCGATGAGTGAACGTATTTTAGCACGAAGCCCCGCGCCATTGGCGGCGCGCCGGTTAGTCGCCAGCTGCGCCAAACTTCACAAGACCCGGCAATTTCTAGGGGAAAAGCCTGTTTTATGTCGGTAATACGGCGCAATCGGCGGTTGTCCCCCCTGAAAATCCCCTGTTTTTTGCCTGTTTTGACCCTTGCCCCTTGATTCGCTCCGTCGATTATGCTATTATCTCAAGCATAGAAGTTTGGTAAATCTTTTTTACTGGATGTGAGGACTATGTATCCCGAAAGTGAAATTCTGTTTCCCAGCCGAGTAATTCCCTTGCTGGAAGACCTGCGCGGCGATGAGTGGCGTCAGCTGGTGGGCAAGGTGAAGAAACTGCCCGAAACGCACGTGGATTCACTGGCTTTCTCGATGATGATGATCAACATCGGCGGCTGTCTCACCTGCGATCTGGATTCGTATCGCGCCTCACTGGGCTGCGCCACCTGTGCCAAGCGCACCATCGGCAGTTTCAAAGGCACGGACAAAGTGCTGAAGAAACACTTCGAGGATGCCCGCAAAGAAGTCAGCGCCTTCGTCAAAACCAGCGAGATTGGCGCGGCCAAGCCCAACAAAGATCAGCAGTAGCCGTCATCGCTAACCGACCAATAGCCCGGAGGAAACTTCGGGCTGTTTGTTTTATAATGGGCGTAATGAGTGACGAGTGACGAGTAATAAACGAACCTCACTCGTCACTCGTTACTCGTCAGACTATGAAAAAGACCGCGATCATTCTAAGCGCTGCTCTACTCATCACCCTGCTCTTCCTCGCCCGTGATTCGATCCGCGCGGCGATGGCCGATGTCACTGGCGAGGACAATCTGCTTGTACAGGTGCGCGGCACCTTCGATTACGCCACGAATCTCCTGCGCCCGATGCCTGTCACCGCCGACGAGCAAGTACAACGCGATCCCAACCTCAGCCCCTTTGGCATCAACACGTTTCTTGAACAAGAAGTCGAACCCGCCAAGCGTGAACGTTCATTGCAGATGATTTCGGACGCGGGCTTCAAATGGATTCGCCAGCAGTTCCCGTGGTACGACCTTGAGATCAGCGGCAAGGGGAATTTTCAGGACTGCCGCAATGGTCCGTGCATCGATGCGTGGACGAAGTACGATAACATCGTGGATTTAGCGGATAAATACGGCGTCCAAATCTTGGCCCGATTGGAAGCGCCGCCCCAATGGGCGCAGGTTGTGCCCGGCTCCTTCGCGCCGCCCGCCAACTTCGACGACTACGGCGATTACGTTGCCGCGGTTGCGACGCGCTATAAGGGCCGCGTAACGCACTATCAAATCTGGAACGAACCCAACAACTATCCCGAATGGGGCGAACAACCTGTCGATCCTGAAGCGTTTACGCAATTGCTGTGCACGGCTTATCGGCGTATCAAGGCCATCGATCCCAACGCCAAAGTCATCGCGCCCGCCCTCACGCCGACGATCTCGCTGGAGCGCGGCCCCGGCCCCGGTATCGGCCTGAACGACTTCATCTACTTGCAACGCATGTACGAGGCAGGCGCAGGCCAGTGCTTCGACATCATGTCCGCGCAAGGCTACGGCCTATTCTCCGGCCCGACCGATCACCGCCTGCGACCGCGCATCGTCAACATCGCGCGGCCCATGTACATCCGCGACTTGATGGTGAAGAATGGCGATGCAGCCAAGCAGCTGTGGATCAGCGAGATGAACTGGAACACCGTGCCGGACAGCGTGCCCGACAAACGCTTTGGACAAGTCTCGCCCGAGACTCAAGCGCAGTATTTGCCGATGGCGTACGATCGCATTAAACGCGAGTGGCCGTGGGTGGGCGTGGCCTTTACGTGGTTCTTCAAGCGGGCCAGTGATGCGGAGCAAGATCAGTCGTTTTACTACTTCCGCCTCGTCGAGCCGGACTTCACGCCGCTGCCGGTCTATGATGCGATGAAGGCTTATACTTCGGGGAAGCGATTGGTGATTGGTAATCAGTAATTGGTCAACCGGTAACTGGTCAGCCAGTCAACCGATTACCAGTTGACCAATCTACCAACCTACTCACCCTACTCATACTTCAACGCTTGCAACGGATTGAGTGACGCCGCCCTAAGCGCGGGATACAGCCCCGAAATCACCCCGATGAACATTGAGAAAATGATGGCAAAGACCGGCAGCCATGCGGGCGTACTCACCGCGATGGTGGGCGGCAGCCCGCCGTTACCCGCCGCCTGTCCCGCCAGAAAAGCCAGCGCCACCACATTGATGATCTGCCCTGCGCCCCAACCCGCGGCCACGCCGCCCAGCCCGCCAATCAAACCGATGCCGCCCGCTTCGCCGAGAAAGACCATCAGCACATCGCGATTGGTTGCGCCGACGGCTTTCATCAAGCCAATCTCGCGCGTGCGTTCAAGGATCGCCATCGCCATCGTGTTGGCAATACCGATGGCGGCCACCAGCAGCGCAATCGCGCCCACCCCGCCAAAGATGATCTGCAAGACGCTGAAGAAGCCGTTGA
>JAGOBP010000077.1 GCA_017999195.1 Thermoflexales bacterium | reverse complement strand
AACCCCGATCGTGATGGTGCCGCCCCGCGGACTGAACTTGATGGCGTTGCCCAACAAATTATCGAACACCTGATTGATCCGGTCGCGGTCGATCGCGATCGGGGCCACCACGTCCGGCGCATCCAGACGCAGCGCAATGCCCGCACTGGTCGCCGTCACCTCGCACGAATGCAGCGCCATCTTGGCCACATCGCGCAGGCTGTGCGGAGCCAGGTCCAGCGACTCGCGCTCGATTTGCTGCAGGAAGATAATATCGCTGACCAGCCGCGTCAAGGCATTCGTCTTGCTGGCCACAATCGTCAGGCTTTCGTGCTGCACTTCGTTCAGCGGCCCCATGTCCTGCTCAAGCATCAATTCCACGTACCCCTTGATGAAGGTCAGGGGCGTGCGCAGCTCGTGCGATACATTCTGCACCAGCTCATCCTTGAGCTTGTCCAGTTCCTGCAACTCCCGATAGGCCTTCTCCAGCTTATCGGCCCGTTCCTTCAACGCGGCGTAGAGCTGCGCGTTTTCAATCGCCACGGCGGCTTGCGCGGCCGCGATCACCAACAGGCGCTCATCGTCTTTTTCAAAAGCGTCGGGCGCAGATTGATCGATCGCCAGCGTGCCGATGACGCGGTCCTTCACCATCAACGGCACCACTAACAACGACCGGACCGCCGTATCGAAGAAAATAAAATCAGGCAAGCTGCGCGCGTCGGGCACGTACACGGGCGTGGCCGTGGCGGCCACCTGGCCGCTGATGCCTTCGCCCACTTTCAATTTAGCCGACTGCCGCCACTTATCCTGCAGACCGGCGGCCGCGCGAATTTCCAGCGTTTGCGTTTCCGGCATCAACAGCGAGATGCTGACACCGCGACAGTTCAGCACCCGCCGCAGCGTGGTCACGATCAAGTCCAGCAATTCCGGCAAGTCCAGACTGCTGGACAGTTTCTCGGCAAATGAATACAACGTCGATACTTCAGCCAGTCGCTGCTGGGTTTCCTCGTGCAAACGCGCGTTGACGATGATGACGGCCAACTGGCTCGCCAGCGCCGTCAACAACTGTTCGTCCTCAGTGGTAAACGCCTGCAAGCGCGGGCTTTCGACGTTCATCACCCCGACGAATCGATCGCCCGCAATCAACGGCACAGCCAGTTCCGACCGGGTGCCGGATTGTCCGGCCAAGTAGCGGCTGTCCAGCGCGACATCGCTGAGCAGGACGGATTGGCGCGCCTGCGCCACCCAGCCCACCACCCCTTGGCCCATGTGCAAGTCTTCGTGCAGGGTTCCCGGCTCAAAGCCATAAGCCGCTTGCGTGCGCAGCAGGCCGGTAGCCGCATCGTGCAAAATGAACTCAAACGCCTCAAAACGCAGCGTGCGCCGAATCGCGTCCAACATCCGATCGAAGACCTGATTCAGATCGAGCGTGGAGGCCCCGGCTCGCGCTACTTCAAACAGCACCGTAATCTCGTCCAACCGGCGGCGTTCGGCAGCATACAGGCGGGCATTATCCAGAATCACCGCCCACTGCCCCGCCACCGTGGCGACCAGCAGTTCGTCGTTGGTCGAGAAGGCGCCCACCCGCGGACTTTGCAAATCGATCGCGCCGATGACGCGTTCGCCCACGCGCAATGGCACGCACATCTCGGACCGGGTACCGGCAATGCCCGGCAAATGCCGCGGATCATGCTGCACATCGGCAATATTCAACAGCGTCCCGGAGGCCACCGCCGTCCCAACAATGCCCTGCCCGATCTTGATGTGCGGGTTGCGTTCACCTTCGGCGCTCAGCCCCGACGTGGCATACAGCTCGGCGGTTTCATGATCATCATTCACAATGAACAGCGCGATGTACTCAAAGCCCATGGACCGTTGCAGCGCCTCGACGGTGCGCTTGCTGACCTCGGCGAAGTCCAGCGACGAGGTGCCGGCCAGTGACATCTCATAGAGCAAATTGCTTTCATCCAGCCGGCGCTTAGTCTCTTCATACAAACGCGCATTGCCCATGGCAATCGCCGTTTGATCGGCCAACAGCGTCAGCAGTCGCGTTTCGTCGGCGTCAAATTGATGCGGCTGCTTGAAGGCCACCGTGAATACGCCCAGCATCGTGTCCGCCCGCTTGAGCGGGAACCCGGCGATCGCCGTCAGTCCCCAGTCGCGCGCACGCTCGTCCGTAAACAACGGATGCTGATCGGCGTTATTGACAATCACCGGCTGTCGGCTACGAACCACTTGCCAGGTCAGGCCGTTGTCGCGCGGCGTCAACGTAATCGGCGCGCGAGAACCGTCTTTCCACAACGCCGTGCCAAAGGTCAATTGGTTGGTGGCCGAGTCATACGTAAAAATATGCACATCATCGGCGTGAGTCAATGCCAGCGTATTCTGCGCGATGGTGTCCAGCACGGCCGGGGTGTCCAGCGAGGCGGCAATCTTCAGACTGACGTCTTGCAACGCCGTCAATTCCGCCACGCGCTGCTGGGCCTCCGCGTACAAATCGGCGTTCGCAATCGCCACCACCAGCTGATCGGCCAAAATCTGCATCGCGTGGATATCGTCGGCCGAAAATGCGCGCGGCTGCGTGTGCTGCACATCCAGCACCCCGATCACTCGCCCGGCGTGCCGCAGGGGCACGGCCAGTTCCGATCGAGTCAGATCCCGATCGATCTCAACCGGCTGATAATAGCGCGGATCGGTACGCGTATCATTGGTCATGATCACGTCGCCGGTCTCGGCCACCCGACCGATGATGCCCTGCCCGACACGCTGCAAGAAGTGCGAACCGACCAACTCGGCCAGGCCGCCTGCGCCAGATTCCAGCCGCACCCACTGCTGATCGGGCGTGACCATAAACAGTCCCACCATCCGATAGCCAAAGCGCTGCCAGATCGCCTGCGTGACGCGATCGAACCGATCCGATAACTCCAGCGTCGACAGCACGTCGCGCGCGACTTCGTTGATCAAGACCAGCTGCATGGCCCGGCGGGCCTCGCGCTCATACAATTGCGCGTTATCGATCGCCAGTCCAATTTGATCCGCGATGGACTTCACTACCTCGATCGACTGCCGCGCAAAGGTGTGTGGATGGTAACTCATCACCCCCAGGACACCCACCACGCGGCCGCGGGCGCGCATCGGCGCCAGGGCCTGCGACTGGATGCCTTCGGCGCGCACTTGGGGCACGGCCAGGCGCGGCTCGTCGTCCAGGCGGCCCGTCACCACAACCTCGCCGCTAAGCACCGCTTGCCCGGACAAGCCTTCACCCAACTTCACCCGCAAATTATCCACCAGGTCGCTCTGCCGCCAGCCGCGATGCACCCGGATGGCTAATTCTTGCGCCTCTTCATCCACCAGGCTAATCGCGCCGGACTCAACCCCGACGACTTCCAGCGCCTTATCTAGCGCCGCCCACAGGGTGGCCTCCAGATCGAGCGATTGGCTGACCGTGGCGGACATGCTGTTCAAAATCGCCATGTGATCGGCGCGGCGTTGCGACTCGGCATACAGGCGGGCGTTCTCGATCGCGACCGCGGCTTGATCGGCAAAAATGAAGGCCGCGCGGGCGTCTTCATCCGTGTACGCATTGGGTTGATGCTGATCGATCCCCAGAATGCCCAGCACCTGATCTTTGCCGCGATTGAGCAGCGGCACGCCCAGCCACGATCGAACTTGATCGGGGATCAGCAGAGAACGCCAGCGCGGATCGAGGCGGGTGTCGGCAATCATGATCGGCGTGCGCTGCGTCAGCAGTTGCTGGGTCGTGGGCAAATCCAGCAGATTCACCTGGCTCAGATTGAGCATCATGTCGGCATGGCCATGCGCCACGACCAGATCGTAGCGTCCTTCTTCGTTCAGCAGGACGGAGACACTGTCATAAGGCACGACCGATTTTAATTGACCGATGATGAGTTCCAGCACGGTGGCTAGATCGAGCGTGGAGTTAAGCACCAATGCGACCTGGCGCAGCGCTTCAGCCAGGCGCTGTTGTCGCGGCGGTTGTGCGGGCAATTGGGATTCAACGCCCGCAGTCTCAGCAGGATGAGTTTCGCGCGACTGGGCGACCCGCAAGACGGCCTGCACGGCAACCACCCGTCGGCCGCGAATAATCGGTCGGCCCGCAAACTCAACTCGGCAAGCGTCAAGTTGGCCGTGATCGTGGTGTGCCGGCTCGATCACATCGAGTGTGCCGATCACCTCGACGCGATCGCTGACGATCCGATTGAGTAGATCCAGCCAGCGCGACTGCGAGTAAGATTCTAGAAAGGTGCTGAAACTACGGTGCGTGACATCGGCCTCGCCTGAGTTGATCAGCAGTTGTGTGGCCGGGGCATTGGCTTTGAGGATGCAGCCGGTTCGATCGAGTACCAGGGCTGGTCCGGCGTGGGCAAATAACAAAGCATCCAGATCAAGCGGCGGCGCGGCGCGGCGCGATTCGGCCGTGACCGCTCGGGTGGAACGTTTGGAAGTCGGCTGACTGTCCGTCATCGGCCGCCCTCCTTAAACAACCAGCCCCAGTAACGCCAGGCCACGGCCACGCCCACCGTCACGGCGATACTTAACGCAGCGACAAAAATCACCAGATAAACCGTCTCGTCGCGCAACGCGGCCGGAATCAGAGCGGGGGTGACGCGGATAGTGAGGAGCAACCAGCTGGACACGGCCGCCAACCCGATCAAGCCCATGGCGACATAGAAGCCGCGATAGAGGGGACGCATCTTCGTCACGCCGCCCAGCTTACGACTGAGCACGCTGAAGATGTACAACATATAGATTACACCGAATAAACTGATGGCAAATGACGGGCCGGTGAGCATAATTACGATCGACTTCCGGTCATGAGTTTAAGCAGATAATAGCCCAGGCCGATGAGCAACACGCCGCCCAGCAGCATGACGCTGTCGCCCGGCACATCGCCGGTCAGCAATCCCACCGTGGCATAGCGCAGCGCGCCCAGACAGATGCAGCCAAACGGCACCCAGAACAATTGATAATAGGTTTTTCGCCCTGACGTGATCTGATAAAAGCGCGCGATCCGATTGAGCAGGATGATGAGCACGCCCACTGCGCCCCAGATATAAAGGGTAAGTCCGCCCAACAGGAGGTTCATGCCAGTATCGGTTAGCGGCCGGGTTTCACAAAGGCTTCCATAAACGATTCGGCCATGCGGCGCGGGCTGCCGCTCATGATGCCTTCGCGGCCTTCGAACTTCGATTGGACTTCGATGCCGCTGCGCGTGATTTCAAACTGACGGATGTCTTTGGCGTGATCGCTGCCGCGCAGTTTCATGACCAACAGGGCCTTACGAATGGCGCTTTCAATTTCCACATAGCGCAACAGGGTGTATGAATCGGCCACAAACGCTACGTCTTCTTCGGGTCCCTCAATCTCCCCGATCAAGGCCGGACTTTCACGCGTCAAGACACTGGTCAGACCTTCCCGCTTGAGCGAGTTGATAAAGCTGTAAAGAATGCTGCGCCGGGCCACCGGATCGTCGCTCAACCGATCGAAATGCGACAGGCTGTCCACCAGGATGCGCGTCGCGCCAATCTCGTCAATCATCGCCTGAATGCGGCCGTCCACCCGTTCCAGATCGGCATAGCTCACTTCCGGGCTGGTCATAATCACCCGCAGCTGACCGGCCTTCTCCAGCGCCCGCAGATCCCAGCCAAACGTCTCGGCGTCGGCATAATACTGCTGGGCAAATTCTTCAAACGTCAAGATTAAGCCCGGTTGGTTAAACCGGGTGATGCCGTTGTAAATGAACTGCATCCCCAGCGTGCTTTTACCCGTGCCCGGGGCACCCTCGACCAGATTGGCCGACTGCGGAATAAAACCGCCGCCCAACATTTCGTCGAGGCCGGCGATGCCGGTTTTAATGCGTTCGCTCATAAGATACTCCAGCAAGCGGGGCAAATGAAGACTTTGCCGCTACGCTTAGCGCATGCCTCGAATAAGATGATAGATCGCTTTCACGCGGAACTGTCGATCGTCGCTGGCGGACACAAAGTGCTTGATGCGCTCGCGCACTTGCGCATCCGTCGTCAGCGAAAAGACCAGCAGCTGGCCGGTGGGCTGGCGTTGCAACACCCCGACCACCGCCAATTCCTCCAGCTCGGTCTCGATCACACTGGCATCCCGCCCGATATAGCGCGCGATGTTATCCGCCGTGTCATTCGTGTTGGGATTTTCGTAAAAGAAAATCACCAGGTCCCACTTGATGAACGTATTCACCGCCGTCTTGAGAAACTCCAAGACCTCGGGATCCATGTCGTCCATCAAGCGCCGGGCCAGATCGGCTCCGCCGCCCGGCAAAGCGGATCGATGTCGCGAAATCGGCGGATTCCATTCTTGATAATTCTCAGACTCTGGTTCGCTCATTTTCGCTGCTTTGTAGGTGTAGCCGGTGCCGCTGCCCCCGATTGCCTGCCTGGCAATGGCCCAGCGTCCGGCGCTCCATGACATTGCTTGTACTTCTTGCCGCTGCCGCACGGACACGGATCGTTGCGCCCGATGATGTCAG
This sequence comes from Thermoflexales bacterium, assembly GCA_017999195.1. Classification (GTDB taxonomy): domain Bacteria; phylum Chloroflexota; class Anaerolineae; order Fen-1058; family Fen-1058; genus JAGOBP01. Next base: position 4,769 of record JAGOBP010000077.1, on the reverse strand, counting down.
AGGGCACGTTGCGAACCGGGGTGCGACCTTTGCCGCTGCCACTGCTGGACGCGCCGCTGGCGCTGAGTCGGCGCGGCGCGGGCGCGGCCGCCGATTGAGCCGGCTGCACCCGATAGATGTCGCGCGCCACCTGACTGCGAATCGCTTCCAGCATCATATCATACGTGTCGGCGGCCTCTTTCTTATAGGCCACCAGCGGGTTCTGCTGGCCAAAGGCCCGCAGCCCGATCCCTTCACGCAAGGCGTCCAGATCGGTTAGATGCCGCACCCACAGATTATCGACGGCGCGCAACAAGGTAATGCGCTCGGCCTGCGGCATCAGATCGCCCAGCAAATGCACTTTCGCTTCATACGCCTTCTCCGCATACTCAACCAGTGCGGCTTCGATCTCCTCGGGTTTTTGATCGCGCCAATCGTCTGGTGTCAGCGTCGCAGGCAGCGGAATCAAACTGCGCGCCGCGATCATCAGGCCGCTGAGATCATACTCGTCCAGTCTGCCGCTGGTGTGCTGCGCCACAATGCCGTGCACCTCATCATAGATCATGTCCATGATGATGGGCTTCAAGTTGGCCTCGCTCAAAATCTTGCGGCGCTGCGCATAAATAACGTTGCGCTGCGTGTTCACCACATCGTCGTATTCCAGCACGTGCTTGCGGATGTCGAAGTTGTAGCCTTCGACGCGCACCTGTGCCTGCTCGATGGACTTGCTCAGCAGCGAGTGTTCCAGTGGCTGATCCTCGTCCATCTTGGCCCAGTCCATCACGCCCTTGATACGGTCGCCGCCGAAGCGCTTCATCAACTCGTCTTCCAGCGACACGAAGAAGCGGCTGGAACCGGGATCGCCCTGGCGGCCTGCCCGCCCGCGCAACTGGTTGTCGATGCGGCGGGCTTCGTGCCGCTCCGTGCCAACGATGTGCAACCCGCCCAACGCCAGCACTTTTTCGCGATCGATCACGATCTGCGCTTGCGCCTGGTCTAGCGCCGCCTGCCATTCTTCAGGCGAGACTTCCGCCAGGTCCAGGCCCTTCTTGCGCAAAATATCGCGCGCCAGGCCCTCAGGATTGCCGCCCAGCAAAATGTCGACACCGCGCCCGGCCATGTTGGTGGCCACGGTCACGGCCTTGGGTCGCCCCGCCTGCGCGATGAAAATCGCCTCTTTTTCGTGTTCTTTGGCATTCAACACATTGTGCGGAATGCCGCGCCGCTTCAACATGCCCGCCAGCATTTCGCTGGTCTCGATCGCCACCGTGCCGATCAACACCGGGCGTCCGGCCTCGTACATCGCCGCGATCTCATCCACCACCGATCGGAACTTGGCGGCCTCCGTCTTGAAGATCACATCGGTCGTATCGTCGCGGACCATCGGCCGGTGCGTGGGAATCACCGCGACTTCCAGATTGTAAATCTTCTGAAATTCTTCTTCTTCGGTCTTGGCCGTGCCCGTCATGCCCGCGATCTTGCGATACATGCGAAAGAAATTCTGGAACGTGATCGTGGCGTAGGTCAGACTCTCGCGCTGAACCGTGACTTTCTCTTTCGCCTCGATGGCCTGATGCAGGCCTTCGCTGTACCGGCGGCCATACATCAAGCGGCCGGTAAACTCGTCGACGATGATGACCTGCCCGTCTTTGACGATGTAATCCTTATCGAGTTTGTAGATGACGTCGGCGCGCAGCGCATTATCGAGATACGGCAGCCATTCGAAGTATTGCGGATCGTACAGATTATCGACGCCCAGCCACTTCTCGATCTTTTCGATACCGGCTTCGGTCAGCGTGACGTTGCGCGTCTTCGCTTCGACCACGTAATCGCCGTTGGGATTGTCTTCGTCGTCGTTCGTCGTCGGGCGCAGGCGGCGCACCAACTCCGAGAATTTCACGTACAGGTCGCTGGACTCTTCCGCCGGACCGGAGATGATCAGCGGCGTGCGGGCCTCGTCGATCAGGATGTTGTCAACCTCGTCCACGATGGCGTAGTACAGCTCGCGCTGCACGCATTGACGGAGGTCTCCCACCATATTATCACGAAGATAGTCAAACCCAAACTCGTTATTGGTGCCGTACGTGATGTCCGCCCGATAGGCCTCGGCGCGCGACACCGGCCGCAAATGGTTGTAGCGCTCGTCGGCGGACCGGACGTTGGGATCAAACAAAAACGCCGATTCGTGCTGGATAACGCCCACCGTTAAGCCCAGACCGTGATAGATCGGTCCCATCAACTGCGCGCCCACTTTCGACAGATAATCGTTGGGCGTGACCAGGTGCGCGCCGTGTCCCGGCAGCGCGTTGAGGTACAACGGCAACGACGCGACGATGGTCTTGCCTTCACCCGTCTTCATTTCCGCGATGGTGCCCCGGTGCAGCACGATGCCGCCGATGAGCTGCACATCGAAGTGGCGCTGCCCGATGTTGCGCCGCGCCGATTCACGCACGGCGGCAAAGGCCTGCGGCAAAAAGCCCGTCAGCAGATCATTCTCGGCCTTGAAGAGCTCGTCGTCCAATTTCTTGACACGCAAGTCCAACTGGCGGCGGCGATCGTTATCGTCTTCGGCCTGCGCTTCAGTCCGGGCTTCGACCAATTGCGCGCGCCGCTCAGCCAATGCTTCATCCAACTCGGCCCGAAAATCGGCCGTAACCGCGCGCAAGTCATCATCAGACAGCGCTTGATATTCAGGCTCAAGCCCGCTGATCTCATCGACGAGCGGTTGCATTTTACTAATCAGCCGGGCGTTAGGATCGCCGGCGAGTTTGCCAAACAAATTCTTAAACATTCAAATCACTCTCTTCTTATTCGTTAAAGATGGCCCCAACCGATTGGCCTTCGTGAATCCGACGGATCACTTCGCCCAGCAGCGGCGCAACTGACAGCTGCGTCAAATTGGGCAGCATTTTCTCTTCGGGAATCGGCACGCTGTTCGTCGTGATGATCTCTTTGAGCGGCAGGCTGCGCAAGCGCTCGACGGCCGGCGGCGACAGAATCGGATGCGTAAAGCACAGGTACACATCGCCCGCGCCCGACTGCTTCAAGATATTCACCGCGCCCAGCATCGACCCGGCCGTGTCCACTTCATCGTCCACCAGAATCACCGCTTTACCGGCCACATCGCCGATGACGGTCAACGCTTGCGCCTTGGCATCGTTGCCGCTGCGCCGCTTCTCGATGAAGGCCATGGGCAAATTCAGCGCCTGCGCAAAGTTGCGGCCTTTCTTGGCATAGCCCAGATCGGCGGTGACGACCACCGCCCCGCCCGGCGACTGCCCCAACCGCTTCTCGATCATGTAATCGCTGAGCAAATGGAACGTGCTGACTTCATCACCGGGAATGTTGAAAAAGCCCTGGATTTGTCCCGCGTGCAGATCGAGCGTCAAAAATCGATCGGCCCCGGCGGCCTTCACGAGATCCGCCAACAATCGGGCCGTAATCGGGACGCGGGGTTGATCTTTTTTGTCGCTGCGCCCGTAGGCATAATACGGCATCACCGCCGTGATCCGCCCCACATTAGCGCGCTTGATCGTATCGATCAGGATCAGCATCTCCATGATGTGATGACTGACCGGCGCGGTCAAGGTCTGGATCAAAAACACATCCTGGCCGCGCACACTGGTCAGCAGTCGCACGAAGATGTTGTCATTCGGAAAGCGAATGATCTCGCGCGGGCTGAGTGGCACGCCCAGATAATTGCCCACTTCTTCAGCCAGCGCCGGATGCGACGACCCGGCAAACAGGCGAATATCACCATAGATACGCACAACGTCACTCATAGTTGAAGTCAATCTTGGTTCAGGAATTCTTCCCACGTCAGGCCAATGTCTTTGGCGATCTGCCGCAACAAAACAGGTGAAATATCGCGGCTGCCATGTACCGGGACCGTCGTGCAGCGACCGTCCGGGTGGCGGAATTGCTTATGCGATCCGCGCTGACGAACTTCCACGAACCCAAGCCTTTCTAAGTGTAAGATAACTTCACGCGGCTTTAGGACAGGTGGTTTGGGCATGCTATCAAGCCACCACCACCGTCTGTGTGCCGATGAACTGCGCGTCAAACGCTGGTTCACCGTCTTCAAGCAACATCGCAACAACTTCCTGCAAATTGCTCTGTAATTCGTCTAATGTTTCGCCCTGCGAATGCGCACCGGCAAAGCCGGGTACATACCCCACATATAACCGAGTATCCGCGTCTTGCTCAATCACCGCCACATACGTTTTCATAGCCTCTCCCAAACTCACTCAGCCATCCGTAGGTGACACATATCATTCAGGAAATGCACGCTAAACACGCCGTTCTTGACTTCGACCGAACTAAGCGAAGTGTTGCCAAAGTGAAACGGATGCCGCCGCTTCAAGTCCAACCCCAGCATCTTGGCCAGGTACACGTTAAACGTGCCGCCATGCGCGACGACCACCACTTGCTGATCGGGATGGCGGGCAATGAGGTCGTCCATCACCGCGGTCACGCGCGCCGCAAAATTCACGCGGCCTTCACTCCCCTCGATCAGTACCGTCCACGCGTCATCGACCCAGTGCTTGGCCAACTCAGGATGTCGAATAACCAGCTCGTCCCAAGTTAAACCGTTGACCACGCCAAACTGATACTCCATCAAGCGATCATCGCACGCCACCGGCAGATTCGCCTGTGCACCGATCGTCTCGGCGGTGACGCGCGCCCGCTGTAAAGGACTGCTGTAAATCGCGGCAATGTCGAACTGCTTCACCCGGGCCGCGACGCGCTGCGCCTGCCGTACACCTTCATCATCCAGGTGAATATCAACC
>JAGOBP010000076.1 GCA_017999195.1 Thermoflexales bacterium | reverse complement strand
CTGGTCACCGACGTGCCGGAGAAAAATTCGGCCGCCATGATGCCGCCCGGTGGCGGCGGCGAGTATTAAAGCCAGTCAGTCTCAACTTCACGCGCGGACTGAATTGGCAGTCCGCGCGTTTTTGTTGGCAGGCCAAACAACAATCGATCGAGTTGGTTGCGCTGATCCGCCGCGCACTCGATCGAACCGTAACCGCCTTAAGGAGTTTCCCATGAATACGTCCAGCCTAACTTTCAACAGCAAGTGGTACGAACTTAAAAGCCAGGTGCGGCAGACCTTTCCCAAACTCACCGTCGACGATGTGGAGCACCTGACGGGCGGCATGGATGATCTGGCCGGCATGGTGCAGCAGCGCTATGGCTACACCCGCTCACAGGCCAACACCGACGTCAACAACTGGCTGCGCGCCATTGATCGAAAATCGCATCCTAAAGCCTAGCGCGTGCCGCGTGCCCTTAACGGCCGACACCCCTGGCCGCTTACCTCGTGTAGTCCAAACACTGACAGGCCGCTTCCTCATTTGACTACACAGCCATCAGCCATTTGCCGCTAGGCAGCGTCCGACTAACCCGCTATAGTCGATGAGTACGCTGAACAATTTCAGTCTGGGCCGTCAACGGCTTCAATCGGACCCATTTGTCAGTTGCGTTTTTGGGTGCGGCCACCAATTGGCCGCAGCGCTAAAGCCCCCATCGTGGTGGGTGGCTTGGGGCATACGTTGCGTGGGAGCGAGATCAATGAACACCAGTCAAGACCGATTTACCGACCAGTGGCCTCAACTTAAGAACCAGGTGAGCCAACACTGGGGCAAACTCACTGCCGATGATCTCGCGTCGCTGAACGGCACCGTCGCCAACCTCGTTGGCGTGTTACGCCAGCGCTACGGCTACGGCCAGGAGCAGGCGGCGATCGGCATCGACCGGTGGCTGATCGATCTCGACTCGGCGCCGATCAAAAATTGAGCAAGAGCCGCCTCATCCGCCGGCAATTCTCACGATGGCTTATGGCCTGCGGCGCTTCGCGTTGCGCGCCGCTCCTGGGTCAAACTGAGAATTGCGGCTCATTAACACGTTTCACACCCTAAGGAGTGAACCAACATGCCAGACAAGAAGACCACCAAAACCAAGAAGAAAGTCTCTCAGAGCCAGCGCAAACACATTCGGCGTCTGAAGCAAGACGCGCGCAAGACCGGCGTCCCGTATGTGGCCAGCCCGCAGCAGGTCAGCACGCCGAAGGTGACCAAGAAGCCCGCTGAATCGGCCGGGAAGACCCCGGCCTGATCCGCTGAACAACGAGCAACACTTAAGGAGAATCAGTCATGGAAGCCAAGTTGTATGTAGGAAATCTGTCGTACACGACCTCAGAAGACGATCTGCGCACCTTGTTTGCGCAGGCCGGAACGGTCGTATCCGTGGCGGTGATCACCGATCGTGACACCGGCACTTCGAAGGGCTTTGGGTTTGTCGAGATGACAAACCAGGTGGATGCCCAGAAAGCCATCACCCTGTTCAATGAATACAAAATGGGCGAGCGCGCTTTGACCGTGAACATCGCCAAGCCGCGCGTCGAGCGCAGCCCGCGCAGTGGCGGCAGTGATCGCCGGTTCTAAGCGCAGTTCCAGGCCGGTGTAGCGAACCAGACCGCCTCTTCGCGATTCTTCGGAATGGCCGAGAGGCGGTCTTACTTGATAGCCACGATCACAGGGAGGCTGGACATGTTTGCCATCAACAAACGACCGCATAGCAACTTACACGTCACCAATAGCCCGCAGCAAGAACCCGGACGAAAACTCACGGCCGCCGACATCGCCCGGCTGAAAGACAAGTGGTCCGAACTCGTCTTCGTGTTGCGAGACTGGCACGGCTACGGGCAAGCGCGCGCAGACTCGGCTATCAGCGCCTGGCTGCACGGACATAGTTAGCGCTTTGCCGTAGACCGGCCCGCCAGTAGTCAGTTTGAATGCTTGGTTTTGAACAATAGGAGCAATTCACATGGATCCCACCAAAGACATCCTCCAAGACAAGTGGTCTGAACTCAAAGATCAAGTCCAGCAAAAATGGAGCCGCCTGACCGACGGCGACATGGCCGGACTGCACGGCAAAGCCGAAGAACTCGCCAGCGTCCTGCGCTTGCGCTATCGCTATGGCCGCGTCGAAGCCGACATGGAAATTCGCAACTGGCTGCGCCATCAGTCTTAGTGGCGAGTGCTGTTGACCTGTGACACAATCGATTTCAAACCGCCGGTTCAGCCAGAGGCTGACCGCTGATTTTGCGCGCCCGATCAATGTGATCGGCCCGATCGGTGCGCGCGGCCCGATTGATTTAGCCGGCCCGATCGGCTTTTTGGCGAAACGAGGCAAGCCTGATGTTTGATCGAATTCTGCTCCCCCTGGATCGCTCTGAACTGGCCGAGTGCGTATTGCCCCATACACTCGCCCTCGCGCGCGTGTTCGAATCCCAGATTGTGCTGCTGCATGTGATGGATACGCCGCACGAAGCGCGTTGGCGGCGCGCGATGGACCCGCTGAACTGGCAAATCCGCAAGGCTGAAGCGACCGCCTATTTGACCGACGTGGACACGCGCCTGCAAGCCGCAGGCTTGCGCACCGAGACGCACCTCCTCGAAGGGTTTGCCGCCGAACAAATCATCGGGTTTTCAGACACGCACGCCGCGCAGTTGATCGTCTTAAGCAGCCACGGCCAAAGCGGCCTTAGCGATTGGGGCGTCAGCAGCGTCGTGCAGAAAATTGCGCTGCGGGCGCGCACAACGGTGATGATCGTGCGGGCCGCCCAGGCCGCCGCGCCCGAGGCCGTGCGCTATCAACGCATCCTGGTGCCGCTGGATGGCACCGCGCGCGCCGAGTCGATCTTGCCCATGGCCGCCGCTCTGGCGCGCGCGCATGACGCGCACTTGGTGTTGGCGCACGTGGTCCAACAGCCGGCGCTGCCCCGGCGCACCCCGCCCAGCCGCGAAGATGTGGACCTGGCCGATCAGCTGGTGGCGCGCAATCAGGTGGAAGCGACCCAATATCTGGATCAAGTGCAGTCGCGACTGACGAGCAAAGTTGAAGCGCGGGTCCTTGTCAGCGAACACTGTTCGGCCACCTTGCATGAATTGGTGGAGCAAGACAAAACCGATCTGGTGTTGCTCAGCGCACAGGGTCGATCTGGTCAAACCCGCTGGCCGTACAGCGACGTGGTCAGCAGTTTGATGGTCTATGGCACTACGCCGCTGCTCATCCTGCAAGAGAGTTCGCTCGCCCCGATCGCGCCCACCCAGCCCGACGTGCCGAACGGCGAAGCTGGAAGGCAATAGCGCATGGCCCAGCCGCTTTTTCCGTTGCCCGCGTATTTGAAAGCGCAGGAAGCGCTGTTTCGGGCTGCGACGCGGCAATTGCAATCCCGCTCGCACCCTCAATCGCTGTCCGAAGCCGCCGAATGGCTGCCGGATAATTTCTATCTGGTTCAACAAACCTGCCGCCAGATTCGCGAGGATATGCCGGCCAGTTTCTATCGGCAATTGCCCCGGCGCGATGTTGGGCCGCTGCGAAACACCCCGCGCATCTATGCCATCGCGCAAAAACTCATTGTGATGAATACGGCCCGGCTCGATCTGGCGCACATCACGCGCTTTGTGCAACTGTATCAAAACTTCGCGCCACTCACCACCGGCGAATTATGGGCGCTGCCCGTGATGCTGCGGCTGGGCCTGGTCGAGTTTCTGGCCCAGAGCGTCAGCCGCATCACCGAATTACCCCGGACCAACTCCTTGCCGACGTTGCCCATGCCCCGTGCCATCACGGGCGATGAGACCGTCGCCAACTGCATCACCAGTTTGCGCCTGCTGGCGACCCTAGATTGGCAAGATTTCTTTGAAAGCGTCAGTCGCGTCGAACACATCCTGCGCGATGATCCCGCACGTGTCTATGCCAACATGGATCAAGAAACGCGCGATCGCTATCGCAAAGTGATCGAGAAAATCGCGCTCGCCACCGGCCAGGATGAGCAAGCCGTGGCGCATCAAGCGATTGATTTGGCGCAAGCCCATTCATCATCACCGACTGTTCGTGCCGCGCATGTGGGCTACTATTTGCTGGATGCAGGTCGCGCCCAGCTCGACGCGCGGGTGGGCTATCGGGTGCCGCTGATCTCTCGGCTGCGACGCGGCGCGCTGGATCATCCGACGCCGGTGTATCTCAGCAGCATTGGCTTGCTCACGTTTGTCGTTGTGCTCGGCGGCGTGCTGTATGCGCGTGACGCGGGCGCGACTGTTGGGCAAGTGTTGGCGGTCGGGCTGTTGTTGCTCATCCCGGCGCTGACGGTGTCCGTCAGCCTGATCAATTGGCTTATCACGCTGGTCATTCCGCCGCGCGTCTTGCCCAAGATGGATTTTGAAGAGAACATCCCGGCCGAGTACAAAACCTTGGTCGTCATCCCGTCGCTGTTGTCCAGTGCGGCCGAAGTGAAGTCACTGCTCAAACAGGTGGAACTGACCTTTCTGCGCAGTCAGGACGCACACCTGTATTTTGCGCTGCTCACTGATTTGCCCGACACGCAACATCAACCCGAATCGGGCGTTGACCCATTGGTGGCGCAGGCCGCTGCTGGTATTACCGCGCTCAATGAAAAACATCACCGCGCAACGTCCGGGCCGTTTTATCTTTTCCATCGCGATTCCAAATGGAATCCGCATGAAGAACGCTGGATGGGCTGGGAGCGTAAACGCGGCAAATTGCACGAACTCAATCGCTTGCTGCGCGGCGGCGCACAGACCGCCTTCAGCGTGCAGACGGGCGACCTCGAGGTGCTGCGCGAGATCAAGTACGTCATCACGCTGGATGCCGACACGCTGATGCCGCGCGAAGCCGCGCACCGTTTAGTGGCCACGCTCGCGCATCCGCTCAATCGGGCCGAGTTTGATCCGCGCAGCGGGGCCATCATCGCGGGCTATACGCTGTTGCAACCCGGCATCGAGATCACCTCCACCAGCGTCAATCGCTCGCGCTTTACGCGCATCTTTGCCGGTGATGTTGGCCTGGACTTATACACGCGTGCGGTGTCGAATGCCTATCAAGATTTGTTTGGCGAAGGCAGTTACGTCGGCAAGGGCATCTATGATGTGGACGCCTTCGAGCGCAGCCTGGCCGGGCGCATGCCGGAAAACGCCTTGCTCAGCCACGATTTGATCGAAGGGATTCACGGGCGAGTCGGATTGGTCACCGATGTCGTCTTGTATGAAGACTATCCGCCGCACTACTTTGTTTTTCTGCGGCGCGAACGGCGCTGGATTCGCGGCGATTGGCAGTTATTGCCGTGGCTCCTGCCGCGCGTGCCGGCCGTCGGCAAACACCTGATCCACAACGATCTGTCCATCATCGGCCGCTGGAAAATTCTGGACAACCTGCGCCGCAGTCTGTTGGCCCCCGCTTTGCTTCTGCTATTTGTGTCGGGTTGGCTGTGGTTGCCCGGCTCGCCGTTGACGTGGACGCTGGCCGGTGCGTTGACGCTGGCTGTGCCCGTGCTCACGGGCTTACTGCTCGGCCTGGTTCAAGCGCTGAGCGGCAGTCCCTGGCGGCAAGTCTTCCGCGCTTTTCAAACCGGTTTCGTGCGGTGGGGGCTGGAATTGGCCTTTATCCTCTACGAGACCTTTCTCACGGTCAGCGGCATCGCGACGACGTTGGTGCGGTTATTCGTCACGCGCAAACACTTGCTGCAATGGACCAGTTACGCCGAAACCGTGCGCGTCTTTGCGGGCGGCGTAACGGTCAATCAGATTTTGGGGACAAGCCTGTCCACGGGGGTCGTGGCCGGGTTGATCCTCTTGATCAATCCTATCGCGTTGAGCGTGGCAGCGCCGCTCTTGATTGTCTGGTCGCTCTCGCCGGTGATTGCGTGGTGGATCAGCCGCCCGATCGATCACACGCCCGATCAGTTATCGGCCGACGAGACCGCGCGGCTGCGCACCCTGGCGCGGCGTACGTGGTATTTTTTCGAACAGTTTGTCGGCCCTGAAGATCACTGGCTGCCGCCCGATCATTTTCAGGAAGCGCCGCGCGGCATCATCGCCCACAGCACCTCTCCAACAAATGTGGGACTGCTCTTGCTTTCGACCTTGGCCGCCTATGATCTGGGCTACATCGGCCTGAGCGATCTGGCCGCTCGCTTGCGCGCGACGTTTGACAGCCTGACCCAACTGGAAAAATATCGCGGACATTTTTTGAACTGGTACGATACGCGCACCCTTGCACCGTTAGCGCCGCGTTACGTGTCTACGGTCGATAGCGGCAACCTTGTCGCTTGTCTTCGCGCATTGGGTCAGGGCTGTCAGACCTTGCGGCATCAACCGATCTGGCGGTGGAAGAGTTGGGAAGGCTTGCTCGACACTCTCAGCCTGTTCGAGGTCGTTGGCCGTGATTTATCGGCTGAAGCCGTGGCGCCGTTTCAAGCCACACTGACCCACATGCGCCAGCAAATCAGCGCCGCGCACGATCAACCTGAAACGTGGGTGCCGTTGTTGAATCAATTGATCGGCCAACAGTGGCGTGAACTTAACCACGCCTTGATGGCGCTCATCGCCGCCAATGCCAGTGCCCTGGATGCTGACGCACTAAGCCAACTTCAACTCGCGGCCGATCGCACGCAGCATCATCTGTACAACATGCAGCGCGATATCGAACAACTTGCGCCGTGGCTGGAGATGCTGATCCACCCGCCCGCGCTGTTCACCCGTCCCGACGGGCCAGCGGCGATCCACACGGCGTGGCTGGCCTTAGGTGCGGCCTTACCCACAGCGCCGATACTGGAAGACATTCCCTCCGTCTGCACAGCTGGTCTGGCACACCTGCAAAATCTCCGCGATGTGGCCGGGCTTGATCCCGAAGCCCGCGGTTGGTGTACGCGCCTCGCGCAAGAATTGTCTGCGGCCGCACGAGCGGCGACTGATCTGCTCAGCGGCTTTCAAGATTTGGAGCAGCAAGCGGCGCAGCACGTTGAAGTCATGGACTTTCGTTTCGTGTTTGACGAGCAGCGGCAGTTGTTCCACATCGGCTACAACGTCACCGCTGAGAAATTGGATAACAACTATTACGATCTACTCGCCTCCGAAGCGCGGATCGCCAGCCTGGTCACCATCGCGCGTAATGAAGTGCCGCCCAGTCACTGGGTGCATCTGGGCCGGCCGCTGACGCAAGTCGATGGCACGCGCGCGTTGTTATCGTGGGGCGGCACGATGTTCGAGTATTTGATGCCCGCGCTGCTGATCCGCAATTACGACGGGACACTGTTGCAACGTAGTTGCCTCGCGGCGGTGGATGGGCAAATCGAATACGGCAAAGAAAGGCATGTGCCGTGGGGCATTTCCGAAGCGGGTTATTACGCGTTTGACGGCGATCAGAATTATCAGTATCGCACCTTTGGCGTGCCGGGGCTGGGCTTCAAGCGCAACCTGGATGAAGACCTGGTGGTTGCGCCTTACGCCTCGCTGCTCGCGTTGTCGCTGCGACCGCGCGAGGTGATGGCGAACATCGCTCGTCTCGATGAGCTGCACATGCTGGGCACGCACGGCTTCTACGAATCGATCGATTTTTCGGCCCCGCGCTTGCCGATTGGTGAGACGCACGCCATCGTGCGTGAGTACATGGCGCATCATCAGGGCATGATCCTGCTCTCGCTGGTCAACTACTTGCACGACAATATCATGGTGCGGCGTTTCCACGCCGACCCGATCGTGCGCAGCGTCGAATTATTCCTGCAAGAAAAAGTACCGTACGATGCGCCGCTCGAAGTGGTGCAGCCCGAGGATATGCGCGCCACTCGACAAGACCCGGTCCGGCAACAGATCAGCGCTTCACCATGGAGTGTGGCCGCGCAGCCGCCCGCGCCGTCGGTTCACTTCCTGTCGAATGGGCATTACGGTGTGTTGATTACGAGCGCGGGCGCGGGCTATAGCACGTGGCAAGACCTTGACCTCACACGCTGGCGCGCGGATACCACGCGCGATGATTGGGGCACTTGGATTTATCTTCAAGACCTGGAGAACGGCGACCTCTGGTCGGCGGCTGAGCAACCGACGGGCACTCTGCCCGACAGTCAGACTGTGCAGTTCTATCCGCACATGGCCGAGTTCCGGCGCAGCGATCACGGAATTGGCGTGACGATGGAAATTACCGTCGCGCCGGAAGATGACGTGGAGATTCGCCGCATCTCGCTGACGAATCACACTGAGCGCGTCCGGCGCATCGCGCTCACCAGTTACGGCGAGATCATCCTCTCGCCGCAAGCGGCAGATGCGCGTCATCCGGCCTTTAACAAGTTGTTTATCGAAAGCGAATATGTGCCCGACACGAATATGCTGCTCTTTCAACGACGACCTCGTTCGGCGAGTGAAGAACTGATCTATCTGGCACACGCGGCGACCGTGTCGCCGGGGCACCCCATCACCGGCGCGTATGAAACCGATCGGGCGCGCTTCTTGGGACGCGGTCAATCACTGCGCGCACCAGCGGCGCTCAATACGAATGGCTCGTTATCGGGCACGACCGGCGCAACGCTCGATCCGATCATGGCGCTGGGTCAGACCCTGGAACTGCAACCGCATGCCTCGGCACAGGTGAACTTCATCACGCTGGCGACCCGGTCGCGCGACAAAGCCGTGGCGCTGATGCTGCGCTATCGGGATGCGCTCACGATCGATCGGGCGTTTGAACAAGCGCGCATCCGGGCCGAATTGGAACTGACCAAACTTGAATTAACGGTCAGTGATTTGGAATTGATCGAACAACTGTTATCCGCTTTGATCTATCCACGCGCGGCATTGCGGGCGAATGCCGCCACCCTCGCCGCGAATCGCAAAGGACAAGCGGGGCTGTGGCCGTTCAGCATCTCCGGCGATTATCCGATCTTGCTGGTGCAGATGAACACCACCGAAGATTTGGCGTTGGTGCAGCAAGCGCTTCAGGCGCACACGTATTGGCGTAATCGAAACATCAAGATTGATCTGGTCATTCTCAATCAGCAGGGCACGACCTACGGACAAGAATTGCGCGGTCAACTTCAACGCGTTCTGGTGCGCCAAAACAGCGAGGACTGGTTCAATCGGCGCGGCGGTATTTTTACGCTGTATGCCGATCAGCTGAGCGAAGTCGATCGGGTATTGTTGGACACGGCCGCGCGCGTGGTGCTCAACGGCGCACGGGGTTCGCTCGCGCAGCAATTGCAGGCGCTGTGCAAAGTCGTGATCCCGCTGCCGACCTTCATTGCCATGCCGGGCACATCAACACCGCAGGTCACGCCGCCGATTGAGCGTCCCACCGATCTGATCTTTGACAACGGGCTGGGCGGTTTTAGCGCTGATGGCGGCGAATACGTGATTTACCTGAAGCCCGATCACTGGACGCCCGCCCCGTGGATCAACGTGATCGCCAATCCTGAATTTGGGTTCATCGTGTCCGAAACGGGCGCAGGTTATACGTGGTTTGGCAACAGCAGTGAGAATCGGCTCACACCCTGGTCGAATGACCCGGTCGCTGATCCATCGGGCGAAGCGCTCTATTTGCGCGACGAGGAAACGGCCGAAGTGTGGTCGCCGACGCCGCTGCCGTGTCGGGCAGCCGCACCGTATCTTATTCGACACGGCGCGGGCTATTCGATCTTTGAGCACCACAGTCACGGATTGGCTCAGCGCTTGCGACTCTTTGCCGCGTCCGATGCGTCCGTCAAGGTGTTGCACTTGTGCCTGGAAAATACGTGGGCGCAGCCGCGCCGCATCACCGCGACGTTTTACGCGGAATGGGTGTTGGGTGTGACGCGCGACAGCGCGCAGCAATACGTGGTGTCTGAATATGACAGCCAACATCAAGCACTGTTGGCGCGCAATAACTATAACGCGGAGTTTGGCGAGCGCGTCGCCTTTGTCGCGGCCAGTAAGCCGCTGCATGGTCTGACTGCGGATCGCGCCGAGTTTCTGGGGCGCAGCGGAAGTGTCCGCAAACCGGCGGCGCTCGATCGGATTGGTCTGGCCAGCGGCATCGACCCCGGCATCGATCCGTGTGCGGCACTGCAATTGCATATCGATCTGCCAGCAGGCGCAGCGCAAGAAATCTTTTTCTTGATCGGCGAAGGTGCGAATCGCGAGGACGCCTTGCGCTTGATCGAACACTATCAACAGGCCGAGCACATCGCGGCGGCGTGGCAGCAAGTGAATGACGGATGGGACACATTGCTGGAGACGGTTCAAGTGCACACGCCTGATCCGGCGATGGATCTATTGCTCAATCGTTGGCTGTTGTATCAAACACTGGCGTGCCGGGTGTGGGCTAGATCGGCTTTCTATCAATCTTCGGGCGCGTTTGGTTTTCGTGATCAGTTGCAAGACGTGATGGCACTCGTTCATGCCGCACCGCACCTCGCGCGGGAACACATCGTGCAGGCTGCGCGCTTCCAGTTCGATGCGGGCGATGTGCTGCACTGGTGGCATCCGCCGTCAGGCCGCGGCGTACGCACGCGTTTCTCCGATGATCTGCTGTGGTTGCCGTTTGTCGTCGCGCACTATGTGACGGCGACCGGCGATGAAACGATTTTGGCTGAAAACATCCCGTTTCGCATTGGCATGCCATTACCGCCGGGTGAGGCCGAACGGTACGATCAGTATGCGTCCGCACCGGAAGCCTACACGCTCTACGAGCATTGCCGCCGCGCCTTGGAAAAAGGCACTACGGCCGGAGCGCATGGCTTGCCCTTGATGGGCAGCGGCGATTGGAACGACGGCATGAATCGAGTTGGCATCGATGGACGCGGCGAAAGCGTGTGGCTGGGCTGGTTCTTGTGCGCGACGTTGACGCGCTTTGCTGAGTTGTGCGCGGGCCGCAACGATCGAGCGCAAGCGGCGACCTATCGACAGCGGGCGGCCGAACTGAGTCTGGCCATCGAAGCGAGTGCGTGGGATGGCGCGTGGTATCGGCGCGCGTATTACGACGACGACACACCGCTCGGATCAGCCACCAACAATGATTGCCAGATCGATTCGATCGCACAATCGTGGGCGGTCTTGTCGGGGGCGGGCGATCTCGATCGCGCGACACAGGCGATGAGCGCAGTGGCCGATCGGTTGGTCAACCCATCCGATCAGCTGGTGCTGCTGCTCGCGCCGCCGTTCGATCAAACTGCGCGTGATCCCGGTTACATCAAAGGCTATCCGCCTGGCATCCGCGAGAATGGCGCGCAGTACACGCACGCGGCGACGTGGGTGGTGTGGGCGTTGGCCGAATTGGGGCAGGGCGATGGCGCTGAAGCGCTGTTCCGG
>JAGOBP010000577.1 GCA_017999195.1 Thermoflexales bacterium | reverse complement strand
ACTACACTATCGTAGGCCGCAGCAAAGACATGATCATCTCTGGCGGCGAAAATATTTATCCCGCCGAAGTGGAAAGCGTCTTGCATGCCCATCCGGCCATCGCGGAAGCGGCGCTCATCGGCGTGCCGGATGAAAAGTGGGGCGAAGTCGGCCGCGCGATCATCGTGCTGCATGGCGGCGCAAGCATCACCTCTGAAGAGTTGTTTGCCTTTTGTCAGCCTCGTTTGGCCCGCTACAAGATTCCCAAGACGTTTGTGTTTGTCGACGCGCTGCCCAAGACGGCAGCGGGGAAGATTGACAAGAAATTGTTGCAAGAGAAATATGGCGGTGCGTGATGCGTGATGCGTATTGCGTGTTTTTCACGCACCACGCAACCCGCACCACGACAAAGGAATTTCAGCCATGCCAACCATCCTCGTAAACGGTATCACCCTCGCCTATGAAACCCACGGCTCCGGCCAACCACTCGTCTTGATTTCTGGCCTGGGTTACGATCGCTGGCAGTGGCACAAGCTGGTGCCGGGATTGGCCGAGCACTTCACGGTCATCACGTTCGACAATCGCGGTGTCGGCCAGACCGACAAACCCGCCGGTCCCTATACGGCACAGCTGTTGGCCGACGACACGGCGGGACTCATCACCGCGTTGGGCTATCAACGTGCGCATGTGATGGGTCACTCGATGGGCGGCTACATCGCACAAGCGCTGGCGCTGAGTCATCCTGACGTCATCGACAAGTTGATTCTTGCGTCCACCAATTTCGGCGGCCCGCACCACATCCCCGTCACGCCCGAAGCGATGGCCGTGTTGACGGACGTGAAGAGTGATCCCGTGACGCGCTTCAAGAACGGCCTCGCGGTCAGCACTGCGCCGGGCTATGCCGATAAGAACGCGGATATGATCGAAACCTGGCTCAAGTGGCGCATCCAAAACCCGATCGAGCCAGCGGCCTATCAAGCGCAGTTGGCGATCGGGCTAGCGTTGTTCGCCGAAAGTGCTTGTTTTGAAGGCAAATTGAAGCATGTGACAGCCTCCACGTTGATTTTGTTTGGCGCGCACGATAAGGTCGTGCCACCCGGCAACGCGGAATTACTCGCGCGTGAGATTCCCACCAGCACGATCGAGATTCTGCCCGACGCCGGTCACTTCTTCCCCATCGAAACCCCTGATGCGGCCAATGCCGCCATCATCAAATTCTTGAGAGGAGATCATAACCGCTAAGGCGCAAAGACGCGAAGTTTTCTTGGCGCCTTCGTGTCTTCGCGGTTTAATTACCATGGCACGTTACGCACAAATCTTAAGCACCGGCAGTTACGTTCCCGAACGCGTCGTCACCAATGCCGAAGTCGATGCATTGATGGGCGAATCGACCAGCCAGTGGCTGCTCGATAACGTCGGCATCCGCGAACGGCACTGGATGTCACCCGATCAAACCACGTCCGATCTAATCGTGGCCGCGTCGCGCACCGCGCTCGATCGGGCCGGAGTAAAACCCGAAGAGCTGGACTTGATCATCGTGTCCACCGACACACCCGATTATTTATCGCCGGGGACATCGGTGGTGGTGCAGCACAAACTCGGCGCGATCAAGTCCGGTTGTTACGATGTCAACAGCGCGTGTGCGGGCTGGGTGACGGCGCTCGATCAGGGTGCGCGGTATCTCGCCACTGAGCCATCATTTAGGTATGTGCTGGTGGCGGGCGGCTACGGCATGAGCCGCTTCCTCGATTTGAAGGACAAGAAAACGGCCAACCTGTTCGCCGATGGCGCGGGCGCGGCCGTGTTGGGCGCGAGCGACGTACCCGGCTGGCTGGGCAGCAACTTGCTGGCCGTGGGCAGTTTTCACGATGCATTGGGCATCTATGGCGGCGGCGCGAATCGACCGAGCACGCCCGAAAATATGGCGACGTATGGCCCGCCCAAAGTGGAGTTTGTCAAGAAGTTCCCCAAGACCTTCAACACCGAATACTGGCCGAAGTTGATTCAGGGCGCGTTGGACAAAGCCAACCTCACGTTTGATGAGGTTGATCTGTATCTGTTCACACAGTTGAATCTGCGCACCATCGAAACGATGATGCAGACGCTCGGGCAGCCCATCGAGAAGACGCACTGGGTCATGGACAAGTGGGGCTACACGGGTTCGCCGTGCGTGGTCATGGCACTCGACGACGCCATCGCGCAAGGGCGCGGACCGAAGCCAGGGCAGACCATCTGCTTTTGCGCGTCCGGCGGCGGCATCACGATGGCCTCCTCAGTTTGGCGCTGGAAATAAAACCGCGAAGACGCCAAGGCGCGAAGAAAAGCGGGAGAATAACCATGGGAATTGAAGAAGTCGCGACGACGATAGTTGATGCCGCAGTGAAGGTTCACAAGGCATTAGGGCCAGGTCTGCTGGAATCGGCTTATCAGCATTGCCTGACTTACGAATTGCGGAAGCGCGCCTGAAAGTCGAGACAGAAGTGCCGCTACCGATTGTGTAT
Source organism: Thermoflexales bacterium (assembly GCA_017999195.1). GTDB lineage: Bacteria > Chloroflexota > Anaerolineae > Fen-1058 > Fen-1058 > JAGOBP01. The sequence goes on along the minus strand of JAGOBP010000577.1, from coordinate 589 downwards.
GATGGTCAACGGTTTGACATCGGCTACCGAATCGACATGCTGGTGGAAAACTGTATCATCGCCGAAAACAAGACTGTCGATCAACTTGCGCCGATTCACGAAGCCCAACTGCTCACGTATCTGAAACTTCGGGACTGCCGTCTTGGCTTCCTGCTCAATTGGAACGTCACACTCATGAAGCACGGTATTCGGCGCAAAGTCAACGGCCTGCTGGAATAAACCTTCGAAAACTTCGCGTCTTTGCGCCTTCGCGGTTCAATTTTGAGGTGCCTATGTATATTGGAGATTGGCTGGAACGAGGTGAACGCTATTGGCCTGAAAACATCGCGGTGGTGGATGTGGCCAAAGGCGAGGCGGGGCGTTTCACGTATCGGCAGTTGAATCAGCGCGCGAATAAGTTGGCGAATTGGCTGCGCGACACAGTCGGCGTGCAGCGCGGCGACCGCGTGGGCATGCTGGCCTTGAACGGCGTGGAGTTTCTCGATGCGTTCTTTGCGTGCGGCAAACTCGGCGCGATTTTTGTGCCTTACAACTGGCGCAGTCACTGGCGCGAACTCGTGGACTTGATCGAAGTCACGCAACCTAAAGC
>JAGOBP010000075.1 GCA_017999195.1 Thermoflexales bacterium | reverse complement strand
CCATTGACGGACCCGCCGCCTCGGGCAAAAGCACCATCGGCGCGGCGCTGGCCCAACATCTGGGCTACGTATACTTCGACACCGGCGTCATGTATCGCGCCGTGACGTGGGCCGCCCTAAACCGCTGCATCCTCATCGACGACGAACCGGCCGTGACGCTGCTGGCGGAAACAATCAAGATTGATGTGACCGCGCCGACCGTCGATGACGGTCGCCAGTACGATGTGCGCTGTGATGAAGTGGATGTGACGTGGGCGATTCGCACGCCGGAAGTGGATGCGGCGGTGTCGCCCGTCTCGGCGTATCCTGGCGTCCGATCGGCCATGACGGCCCAACAGCGCCGCATTGGCTTGCGCGGCTGCGTGGTGATGGTCGGGCGCGACATCGGCACGGTGGTGCTGCCCGAAGCGCCGTTGAAGATTTACCTGGACGCCTCGGTGGAAGAGCGCGCCCATCGCCGGTGGCTCGAAGTGCAGGCGCGCGGCGAAAATGCGCAAACCTATGAGGACATTCTGGCCGCGATGCAGCGACGCGACGCCATCGACAGCGGCCGCGCCACTGCGCCGCTGAAGCCCGCGCCCGATGCCATTCGCATCGACTCGACGACGCTGGACGTGCAGCAAGTCATCACCGTCGCCGAACGCCTGATCAACACGCCATGATCGATCCGGTTCAGTCCAAACTCCAGACTCGCAAACTCAAAATGAGTAGCCGCGCCAATCGCTTCGTCAACTATCGGCCGCGGGTGATCCGCAATATCCTGCTGTTTGCGCTGCGCGTGGCAATGAAGTTGGTGATGAAACTCAATGCGTCGGGCTGGGACAACATCCCGCACACCGGCCCCGTCATCATGATGATCAATCACATCGCCTTTTTGGATCCGGTGATTTTAACGGGGATTTTTCCGCGTTATTTGATCTCGATGGCGAAGGTGGAAGCGATCGAGCATAAAGTGATCGGGCCGTTGATCAAAGCCTTTGACGCGTTCCCGGTCAATCGGGGCGCGGGCGACCGGCAGGCGTTGCGCACGGCCTTCGAAGTACTGGACGCGGGCCTGGCGCTGCTCATCGCGCCGGAGGGCCATCGCAGCGAAGCGACGGAACTGGGCGAAGCGCATGAAGGCATCGCGTTTGTGGCGAGCCGCGCCCACGTCCCGATCGTGCCGGTGGCGATCAGCGGGACGGAACAGTTCAAGCACAACATCAAGCGCCTCAAGCGCACCACGGTCACGTATCGCTTTGGGCAGCCGTTTTATCTGGAAGCCGGGAACGATCGCGCCAACAGCGATATGCTGAAGCAGATGACGGACGAGGCGATGTATCAACTGTCTGCATTGCTGCCGCCCGAACAACGCGGGCTGTACGCCAACCTCGATGAGGCCACCGCGCACTACGTGCGATTTATCAACCGCTAAGGCCGTGCTTCTTAACGTCCAAAAGCGTCATTCTGAGCGAGCGCAGCGAGTGAAGAATCCCGCTTTTCACGCCTGATATGAGATTCTTCGGCGCTACGCGCCTCAGAATGACACACTAAGCGGCTTGCTGTTCTAATGGGAGTCCTACTTGATTAACGAGCAACACGGCGGAATCATTGCGGTCATTGAAGCCGATAGTTTCGCCGCTGAAGTCGGTTTGCAACGCGGCGATGAGGTGTTGATCGTCAACAGCCACCCGGTCGAAGACGTGATCGATGTGCAATACTACGCCGCCGACGAGTGGATTGAAATGACGATCCGGCGCGGCGGGATGTTGCTCAACGTCGCTGGGCCGCGCTTGTATAATCAAGTGCTCGGCATCGAGTTCGAGCATCCCACCTTCGACATCGATATTCGCCGTTGCAACAACCTCTGTCCCTTCTGCTTTGTGCTGCAAATGCCCAATCGCATGCGGCGCGCACTGTACGTGAAGGACGATGATTACCGCTACTCGTTTTTGCACGGCCACTTCGTCACGCTGACCAACCTCTCCAACCACGATTGGGATCGCATTACCGAACAGTTCTTATCGCCGTTATATGTGTCCGTGCACGCGACGGATCTTGAAACGCGCCGCGCCTGTTTGCGCAACCCCACGGCCCCCGACATTCTGGAACAACTGGCCTGGCTGCGCGATCACGACATCGAGGTACACACGCAGTTGGTGGTGACGCCCGGCCTCAACGACGGGCCGCAACTGACCCAATCACTGCGCGATCTGGCGGAGTTCTGGCCGACGGTGCAATCGATTAGCGTGGTGCCGGTGGGTCTGACCAAGCATCACAAGTACGAGCGCCGCACGCTGAACAAAGCCGAGATGCGCGTCATTGTCGATGAAGTCCACGCGTTTCAACGCGAATGCCTCTCACATTTGGGCGTGCGCTTCGCCTACCTCACCGATGAGTTTTATCTGCAACTCGATGAAGCCGTGCCGCCCAAAGCGTATTACGATGGCTTATCGCTCGAAGAGAACGGGCAAGGCATGGTACGGAATTTCCTCGATGATTGGAAGTCGGTGCGGCGGGAGATTAAGCGAGTCAACGAATCAGCGAATCAGCGAGCAAGCGAAATTCGATATGCAAGTGCAACGCTGGTAACGGGCACACTTTTTGCGCCGACATTGGCGAAAACGGCGCTGGAATTTGCGAAGTTGGCGAAGGTCACGCTGGATGTGGCCGCTATTACGAACGAAAGGCTGGGCGAGACGATTATCGTGTCCGGCTTGCTGATGGGCGAGGACGTGATCGCGCAGCTGCGCGATCGGGTTGTGAATGAGATTTTGATTTTGCCCCGCATCATGTTTGATCATCCGCAGGGCGTGGCCTTGGATGATCGGTCGCCGCTCGACATCGCGCGGGCGCTCAATCGGCCGGTGGCGCTGGCCGATGCGATGGGCGACGTGCTGGATGCGCTAACCGGGCAGAATCGCTTGATTGTGAAACCCACCGACGAATTCATTCCCATTGATGTGATGAAGGCGGGCGGCTGGGCAGTGGAAAAATATTTGTAGGAGGCCACGATGAATTCGCAGCGTTCACAGTTGATCTTTGTCGGCGTCATTATCCTCGCGGTGCTCATCGTCGTGATCGGGCTGCTGGGTCGATCGGGCGGGCAACCCACGGAGCCGATCGCGGTGCCCAATGCGACGCCCGTTGTCACATCGGCACCGGCCAATGCCGTCCTCGTCAGCATCGAATCGTCGAACACCAAAGAAGATTGGCTGAACGCCGCAGTTGAAAAATTCAATGCGTCCGGCGCGAAGATTGCCAGCGGCCAGCCGATTGTGGTGAAGGTCAAGCACGGCGGCTCGGGCACAGGCTCAGACGCGATTTTGTCGGGCACGTCGCAGCCGGTGGTGTACAGCCCCGGCACGTATGTGTGGATTAAGCAACTGAATCAGAAGTGGCAGGACCGCAACAATCGCACACTGATCAACGCCGATTGCCCCCCACTAACCAGCGAACCGTTTGGCATCGCGATGTGGCAGCCGATGGCGCAGGCGCTGGGTTGGCCGGACAAACCGATCGGGTTGAGTGATATTGCGAAACTGGCCGCTGATCCCAAAGGTTGGGCTTCGCTGAATCATCCCGAATGGGACACGTTCAAGTTTGGACATGGTCACCCTGATTATTCCAACTCCGGCTTGCTGACGATGATCGCAGCGACGTATGCGGGCGCGGGCGTGACCAGCGGCCTGACGCCCGACATCGTGAAGAGTGATGCGGTGATCACCAGCGTGCGCGCGCTGGAACAGAGCGTGTTTCACTACGGGCAACTGTCCACGGATTTGTTTACGCGCATGACGACGCGCGGGCCGGGTTATCTGCACGCGATTACGGCTTTTGAGTCCGATGTGGTGAAGTGGAATCGACAGCACGCGAATGAACTGCGTTTCCCGCTGGTGTTCATCGCGCCCGCCGATGGCACCTTCTGGACCGAGCATCCGTACTGCATCCTCGACGGCGCGGAGTGGGTGACGGCGGAACAGAAAGAGGCCGCCGAGATGTTCAAGCAATTCCTGTTGAACAAAGATCAGCAAACGGCGGCTGTGGCTGTAGGCTTGCGGCCAGCCGATTTATCTGTGCCGCTGATCGCGCCGCTGGATGCGGCTAATGGCGCAAATCCCAACGTCACGGCGAAGAATTCACCTAACCTGGAATATCCGACCGATGAGACGGTCACGCACATTCTGGATGTGTTCCATCAAGTGAAGAAGAAGGCCACCGTGATCATGATCGTGGACACGTCGGGCAGCATGTTGGGCGAGAAACTCAAGGGTGCGCTCGATGGCGCGAACAGTTTCTTGCAGCAAATGGAACCCGACGAGCGCGTGATTGTGATCGCGTTTTCCAGCACGATCAACGAACTCAACACGGTGGGACGCGTGGGCGATGTGCGCGAAGAACTCTCGCAGCGGGTGGCGGGCTTGTATGCGCAGGGCAGCACGGCGCTGCATCAGGTCGTGATCACCGCGCTCGATCGCATGGATGAGATTCAGCAAGAAGATGCGGCCAACGGCGAAAATCGGATGTACGGTATCGTGCTGCTGACGGACGGCAAGAACGAAATCTCCGGCGGGCCAAGCGAAGCCGATTTGCTGAGCAAACTCCCGGCGGGTGATCAACCCGGCGGCGTCAAACTCTTCACCATCTCGTATGGCGCGGACGCCAACAAGGACTTGATGAAGACGCTGGCTAATCGCACCAACGGCAAGAACTTCGAGGGCACGCCGCAGAACATCCGCAGCGTGTATCTATCGATCTCGTCAGAGTTCTAAAGACAACCCCGGCGAATAAATTCGCGGCAACAGCTACACAAAGTCGGCCTACGCCGACTAGCCGACCAAGGTCGGCTTCGTGTAACTGTTGGTGCAGTTTCAACTGCTGTAGGTTTTGACACAATCCATACGGGCAGGAATCATCTTCCTGCCCGTATTCCAATTGCGGGCAAACCAATTTCTGCTAGAATGTGGGCGTAGTCAAATCGATCAACCGGAGGTGAACCGAACCAACATCGGGGAAAGACAGCGCATGGGCTGGAGTTAGTAGCCCGGTAAATTAGTAGATTAGTAGATTAGTAGATTAGTAAAGTAGTGACGGACCGTGAGCGACTAATTTACCAATCTACCAAGTAACCAATTTACTCAGTAACTAACCCCAGTTGACGAGGTGACGGTTCCTGCCGCGGGGCAGAGCTAACTGGCGCAACGCCAGGAACATCGAGGATTCAGCGGATGCCGTCAGGGTCAAGCCACGACCCTTATCTATTCCCCTCCTAATTGATGCAAGCGCAACGTTAAAGGCGTGAAGTGATTCGCGTACAAAGCGTGGCGTGGTGGCCGTAGGGGCGAACCCGGGTGTTCGCCCTTGGGTAGACACGCAGGTCTACCCCTACAATCACGTCCCCTACAGGAGGGTTCTCATGTGTGGCATTGTTGGCTATGTTGGGCCGCGAAATGCGACGCCCGTCATCTATGATGGTTTGAAACGACTCGAATATCGCGGCTATGATTCCGCCGGAATCGCCGTGATTCAGAATGATCGCGTGGAAGTGCGCCGCGATGCGGGTAAACTTGACGCGCTGCGTGACTTGCTCTTCACCAGTCCCATCGCCGGACCGATCGGCATTGGGCACACGCGCTGGGCCACGCACGGCAAAGCGAATTCCATCAACGCCCATCCGCATCTCGATTGCACCGGCGACCTCGTCGTGATTCACAACGGCATTGTCGAAAACTTCCTCGATCTGCGCCACGAATTGCAGGCGAAAGGCCACCTCTTCAAGAGCGAAACCGATACCGAGACGATCGTCCATATGGTGGAAGAATACACCAAAGAAGGACAATCGTTTGAAGAAGCCGCGCGACTTACGCTAAGTCGCCTCCAAGGCGCGCAAGCCGTAGTCTTGATGAACAAACGCCAACCCGATCGGTTGATCGCGGCCCGCATCGGCAACGCCGGTGGCGTGACGCTGGGCCTGGGCGACGGCGAGATGTTCCTGGCGTCCGATATGCCCGCCATCCTCGATTACACGCGCAAGTTGGTCTTCCTCGAATCGCGGCAGATGGCCGTGATCGTGAAGGACGGCTACAAGATCATCACGCTCGATGGCGACCCGGTGGAAGCGCCCGTGCATAACGTGCCGTACGATCCGATCGCGGCGGCAAAGGGCGAATATCGCCACTTCATGCAGAAGGAAATCTTCGAGCAAGCGCGCTCGATCACGGACACGATTCGCGGTCGCGCCGATTTCGATCATGGCGTGATCGATTTGCCCGAAATGAACCTGACGCCGCAATCGGCCAGCGCGATCAGTCGGATGGTCATCGCCGCGTGCGGCACGTCGTGGCATGCCGCGCTCGTCGGGCGCTATATGATCGAGTCGTTGGCCCGCATCCCCGTCGAGGTGGACATCGCCTCGGAGTTTCGCTATCGCAATCCCGTGATCGATCCATCAGTCGCCGTGCTGACGCTGACGCAAAGTGGCGAGACCGTCGATACGCTGGCGGCGATGGAACTGGCCGATACGGCGGGCTGTCCGCTGTGGACCATCACCAACATGATCGGGTCGCAGGCCCATCGGGTGAGCGACGGCGCGATTTTGATTCAGGCCGGGCCGGAAGTCGGTGTCGCTTCGACGAAGACCTTCACCGGCTCACAGGTCGATCAATATCTGCTGGGCGCGTATCTGGGGCAACTCCGTGGGACGCTGACGGGCGATCGGTTGCGGCAGGCCGTGGATGATCTGGCTCGTTTACCAGACTTGATCGGCCACCTGTTCGATCGCGCGCCGTTGATCGAGCAATTGGCGGGCCAGTTCTATCACTACGAAGATTTCTTGTTTTTGGGGCGCGGCATCAACTATCCGATTGCGCTAGAGGGCGCGTTGAAGTTGAAGGAAATCTCGTACATCCACGCGGAGGGTTATCCGGCCGGGGAGATGAAACACGGGCCGATTGCGCTGATTGACGAGAACATGCCGGTGGTCTGCCTCGCGCCGAAGGATGCGGTGTACGACAAGATGCTCAGCCAGATCGAGCAGGCCAAGGCGCGCAGCGGCGTGGTGATTGCGGTGGCGACCGACGGCGATGAGGCGATCAAGCGCAAGGCCGATCACGTGATCTATGTGCCGCCCGCGCCCGCGCTGTTGACGCCGATTTTGCTGTCGATTCCGATGCAGATGCTGGCGTATTACATCGCCGTGCGGCGCGGCGCGGATGTGGATCAGCCGCGGAATTTGGCAAAGAGTGTGACGGTGGAGTAGATTGGTAAATTGGTCGATTGGTAATCGGTCAATTGGTGATTGGACAAACGAAGACCCTTCGGGCGCTGTGCCTGAAGGGTCTTTTGTTGCACCTAAGCCCCAGCGCCAATCACCGCTCTGAACATCCGTCTTCAGCCCTGATGCCCAACTTCGCTATTGATCGGCGGCAATGTCGGCCAAACCACGTTCAAAGACTTCTTCGATCACTGAACCGCCAAATTGATCATGCACTTCCAGGGCAGTCATTTCCAGAAGATCATCGCCGGGTATATAGCCTGGACGCGCGACGCGCAGAATTCGATCACGAAGGGAAAAGTGGAACTTGACTTTATGGTATCGAGCCGCAATTTCATGAGTGAGTTCCAGCGGAAGCAAGGCATCCAGGATGGCACGGTCTTGTTTCTGCACCAAGTCATCGAACTGCGAATATGCCTCAAAATAAGCGGTTCGCCACTTATCACTGCCAAACACTTCGTCAAGTGTTGCAGTATCATCGCGAAACGCGGAGTGGACTTCCCAAAACTTCATTGGTCGAATTGCCACGATATACCTAGCCTTTTGCTCGGAGCCTGCGCCGTTGCTCCCCGCCCGCGTCCGCGCGGGCGGTTGGGCCATCGCTCGATGAAGCCCCTTATCACCGCAGAATCTTCGCCAACGCCTTGCCTTTGGCCAGTTCATCAATCAGTTTGTCCAGATAGCGGATCTTTTGCATCAGCGGATCGTCGATATCTTCCACGCGGACACCGCACACCACGCCCTTGATCAGCGAACTATTGGGGTGCAGGGCTGGCGCTTGCGCAAAGAAGGTCTCAAAATCATGCTCGTGATCGATTTGCTGCTGTAATCCCGTCTGGTTATAGCCCGTCAACCAGCAGATGATGTGGTCAACTTCTTCTTTCGTGCGCTGCTTGCGTTCCGCTTTTTTAATATAGAGCAGATAGACACTTGAAAAGCTGGTCGCGAAAATGCGATGGGGCGGCATGCTGATTCCTCCTAACTATACTCTTGCCTGCGTCTGCGCAGCGTTCAAGCGGCCTGCTTCTTCCGCGCTTTGCGCACGACTTTGCTCACAACCCAGTGACTTTTCCCCAGGCGGCGCGTGCGCTGAAAGCCCTGACTTTCAAACAGCGCCACGGTGGCATTGTGCAGGAAGGAGGCCGAAACCGATCGGCCCTCAACGTCCTCGGGATAACTCTCCACGGTTCCGCCGCCCAGGCGGGCGATTTCGCTCAGCGCGCCCTTCAACGCCAGCGCCGCCACACCCTGGCCGCGATAGTCCTTATCGACAAAGAAACAGGTGATGCGCCAATCGGGCAGTTCAGTCAGGCCGCTGTCATACTCGCGCTTGTGTTTGATGCGCGGCAGTTCGTCGGTCGGCCCAAATTGACACCAGCCCACCGCCTGCGCGCCATCGTACACCAGCGCGGCGTGAGCGCGACCTTCACGGACGCGCACTCTTTTTCGGCGCGGTTTTGCGACGCGGTCTTGCCGCGCCCGACGCCTTCGACATGGAAGGCCATACACCAGCAGCCGCCCCACACGCCATTGTGTTTCTCGACCAACCGGGCAAAATCCGGCCAGGTACTTTCATCAAGCGCTTTCACACTGAATTTGGACATTGGACTGTTCCCCCTTATCCGTCCCCTTTGCAGCGAACGTGCTCTAAGGCCGTCAAGCCAGCGGCGTTGCTTCAATAGATCTCCGTTGCAGTCCGGGGCAAGTGCTTGACGTGGGCCAGATGCGCGCTCACGCGCCGGTCGTCGTCGTGCGGATACTCGAAGCCAAAATGCTCGGCCAGCGGAACGGCGATTGTCCTGAAGAGCGTGCCCATCGTGAACAACGCCTCCCACGTGTGATCGTAACCGGCATCGGCGTAGGTACCTTCGAGCAGCGCCCACAAGTCCGGCTCAAGATAGCGTCGAAAGTATTTGCCCAACTTGCCGGGGTCGCAGACAAATTGGGTCCTAACACCGATGTGCCAACGCAGCATCTTCATCAGTTGCTCGCGCACCACCACATCCAGCATGTACTTGGCATACATGATTTCTTCGCGCCACAGCCCTTTGGCCACATAGGTACACACCCACCAAAACTCGTTGCAGCAATCAGCAAAAGCCTTGGCGGTGGGCGGTTTGGGCCGATAATCGCCGTCATTCGCTAACGGAAACGGCGCGATCAGTCCGTCTTTGTCCAATAGCAGCACACTCAAACTAGCGCGACCCAGATCGGCCAACCGTGCAATTGGAAAGAGGCTCAGATCGATGCGGTTACCGTCGGTAAACTGCATCAGATAGACGCAACTGCCGTCATCACGACCGGGCGGATCGCCCATGTCCTCCGGCAGTTGCAGAATCATAATCTCGCCGAAGCGTTTAATCCACTCGAGATTGTTCTTGAACGGGGCGACCTCGGTCACCAGATACACGATGTCGAAGTCTTGAAAGAGGTCGCGCGGCGCATTGGGATTGGCGCGCGAGCCATTCATGATCACGGCCCGGATGCGATCATCCTCTCGAGCGGTATTGATGATGAGATCAAGCATAGCCTGTTCGTCACGCATGTTGATCCTCTCTCACACCAGAAACAACACTCCCACTCCGATCATCGCCACGACCGTCCCCGCCACCGTCTGCCAGCCAAAACGCTCCTTGAAAACGAAGTAACTAATCGGCAGCAGAAAGACCGGCGGCAGCGCAATCAACGTACTGGCCACGCCAATCTCGGCATGCTGCACCGCCAGCAGCGAAGCGCTGACGCCCAGCACCGGCCCGACCAGCGCGCCCAACGCCAGCACCTTCAGCGCGGTCGGATGCACGCGCACGGCGCGGATCGTTTCGCCCCCCTGCCCTTGGGCCAAAGTGATCAGCCACAGCGCGGCGGCGGCGGCCAGCATGCGAATGGCATTGCCCGCAAACGGCGAGAAGCCGCCCGTCATGCCTTGCTTGGATAGCACCAGTCCCCACGCCTGACCCGTCGCCGCCAGCACGCCAAACATCAGGCCGCGAGCGTGTCCGTTGGGCCGCGTGGCTTCTGCGGTGGGTCGCGCAGCGATCACCCACGCCAGGCCGATCAGTGTGACGGCAATCCCGGCGATTTGTCCCAGGCGCAGCGTTTCGCCAAAGACCAGCCACGCCGTCAATGCCCCGATGACGGGCGCGAGGCTCATCATCAACATGCCCAAACGTGGACCGATGTCGGCGTAAGCGCGAAACAAAAACAGATCGCCCAGCGCCAAACCAACCACGCCCGATAGGCTGAGCCACGCCCACCGATCAAGCCCGGCCCCGATCGGGAGTGGCTGCCCGAAGAGCACCAGATTGATCACCATCAGATAGATCAACGCGATCACCAATCGCACCCGATTGGTGATCATCGCGCCGACCTGGCGGCTGGCTTGCGCAAAAATAACGGCCGTGAAGGAAAAGAAAACCGAGGTCAACAGTGCGGCGATTTCACCTGTGTAGTCCATGTACTCCCTGACAAAACGATCGTCTCACGCCAAGCCGCCAAGATGCAAAGATAAAGAATGCGCTTGGCGGCTTGGCGTGAGGCTTTTCTTAAGGTCGCACGTGTCCCGCGCCCACGATGACCCACTTGTACGTCGTCAATTCGCGCAAGCCCATCGGGCCGCGCGCGTGCAGTCGCTGCGTCGAGATAGCCACTTCCGCGCCTAAGCCCAACTGTGCGCCATCGGTGAAGCGCGTGCTGGCGTTCACGTACACCGCCGCCGAATCGACTTCCGCGACAAACTGCGCGGCGTGATCATCATCGCGGGTGAGGATGCCGTCCGAATGGGCCGTGCTGTGCGCGGCGATGTGCTCCATCGCCTCTTCCAACGTGTCCACCACTTTCAGGCCCAGCACCAGCGACAGCCATTCGGTGTCAAAGTCGTTCGGCCCGGCGGGCAAGACGCGCGCATCGCCCTGTAAATAAGGCTGTGCGGACACATCCGCGCGGAAGGTCACGCCCGCCGTGCTCAGATGCTCCACGATACGGGGCAAAAATTCGGCGGCCACGCTGCGGTGCACCAGCGCCGTATCGAGCGCATTGCAGACGGTAGGCCGCTGCACCTTGGCATTGAAAATAATCTTCAGCGCCGCGTCCAGA
>JAGOBP010000074.1 GCA_017999195.1 Thermoflexales bacterium | reverse complement strand
TGTTTGCTGGGCCAGCCAAAGTCCGCGCCGATGCCCGTGACCCAGTGGTGATACACGGCCAGGCTAAACGACTTACCGCACCAGCCGCCCGTGATCGACAAGGGGATGCGGTACTCGGCCGTATCGGAGTTCCCGCTCGTTGTCGCTACTGACCAGCCGGTCAGGTTGATGGGCGCGTAGCCGTTGGGCACGCCTGTGCCTTTGAAACTGCTCTGCGTGCCGGTGATGATGTCGGCGCGTAAAGCGTAATCGGTGCTGCCCGCGACGGTCAGGCGGGTGTTGAAGGTGTCCAGATAGACGCTGGCAAAGCGCGCGGGGAACGTGCCTGCCGTGCCGACCATGCAGACGTACAGATAGAAATTGTCGTGCTTCACGTAGACGGTGCGCGTGGTGCTAAAGGCATCGGTGTAAGGCAGGTCCAGCGCGTCGGCATATTCACCGGCGGGGTTGCACTGGCCGTCGATGGTGGGCGGCGAAGCCAGCGGAATGACGGTGACGTTGGGGGCCGCGGAATGGATCGCTTGTGCAGGCGCGGCTGACAGGCCGATCGCGACGAAAGCGATCACGGCCAGGCCGATTGCGATGGGCAAACTCAAACGAAGCAAGCGTGACAGGAACATGGTACACAACCTCCCTCTTGAATAGCGTAACAGTTCGATGATGATCACGATGGCGGCACGGTATTTAAGTGGTACGAACCTCCTTGCAGAACAGGCTATAATTTGAACACGTGGTGCGTACTGCGTAACGAGTGACGAGTGAACGGTGACAACGACCACTACTCACTTTCCACTCACCCCTGACCACCGCTCTAGCCAAGGAGACAATTCATGCCCCAGACACCCGTGGACTGGCGCGAAGTTGCGCGCCACGTGCTTACTTCGCGTGCGGTCGATCACCTCGAAGAGACGGACCTCGTGCCCAATGGCAAAGTCACGTATCAATTTTCGGCGCGCGGGCACGAACTGGCGCAAGTGCTGCTGGGCTTGTCCCTTGACCAGCCCCATGATGCGGCTGGCGTGTATTATCGTTCACGACCCTTTTTGTTGGCAAGTGGTCTAAATGTGGGGGAGGCGCTGGCCGGCTCGATGGCGAAAGCGGGCAGTCCGACGGGCGGGCGCGACATCGGTGTGGTGCATATGCTGGATCGACGCGGGCGCGCTTTAGTGCTGCCCGCTGCGGGCGATGTGGGTTCGCAGTACACGCCTGCCGTCGGTTGGGCGCAGGCCATTCGCTATTATCAGCGCGCTTTGCACGACGACGACTGGACTGGCTCAATCGTGGTGGCCTGCGGCGGCGATGGCTCCACGGCGACGAACGGTTTCTGGGCCGCGCTCAACATCGTGACCACGCAAAATTTGCCGTACTTGTTTTTCATCGAAGACAATGCCTATGGCATCAGTGTGCCCAGCGCCTATCAAACGCCCGGCGGCAATCTGGCCCACAACCTCGCGGCGTTTAGCAACTTATTCGTGCTGGATGGTGATGGCACCGATCCGATCGAAGCCGCAACGTTGATCGAACGAGCGGTAACACAGGTGCGAACTACTCAAGGCCCGGCCTTGCTCCGATTGAGTGTGCCGCGCCTCAACGGCCATTCTTTTGTCGATAATCAATCGTACAAAGCGCAGGACTTGCGTGACGCGGAAATCACGCGCGATCCGCTGCCCAAACTCCAGGCGTATGTCATCGCTAACGCGATCATGACGGCTGACGAGTGGGCGCAGTTGGAGCAGCACGTCGAACGCGATATCCGCGCGGCGTGTGATGAAGTCCTGGCGCAGCCGGAGCCTGATCCAGCCACGACGACGAGACACGTGTTTTATGAAGCGCCTCACCCCCCGGCCCCCTCTCCCGAAATCAACAGCGTGATTTCGAAAGAGGGGGAGTGGCCGACTCCCCTCTCCAATCGACCGCTTTTGTCGATAGGAGAGGGGCCGGGGGTGAGGCAGCCGACCGAACCCGGCGTCCGAATGAACTTGCTTGATGCGGTGAAGCGCACGCTGGAAGCGGAGTTGATCGCGAATCCCAAATTACTGATCTTTGGTGAAGATGTGGGTGTGAAGGGCGGCGTCCACGGCGCGACAACGGATATGCAATTGAAGCACGGCGCAGAGCGTGTCTTTGATACGTCGTTGAATGAAGACGGCATCATCGGGCGTTCGGCGGGACTGGCGATGGCAGGCTTGATGCCCGTGCCGGAGATTCAGTTTCGCAAGTACGCCGATCCCGCGATGGAGCAGATCAACAACATCGGCACGCTGCGCTGGCGCACGCTGGGCAAATTCGCCGCGCCGCTGGTGGTGCGCATTCCCGTGGGAGTGGGCCGCAAGACGGGCGATCCGTGGCACAGCGTCAGCGGCGAGGCCGTACATGCCAAGAGCCTCGGCTGGCGCATCGCCATTCCATCGAATGCGGCCGATGCCGTCGGGTTGTTGCGCACGGCCTTGCGCGGGAATGATCCCACTTTCTTTTACGAGCATCGTGCGCTATTGGACACCGCGCCTGCGCGCCGACCGTATCCCGGCGATGACTATACGTTGCCCTTCGGCGTGGCGAATATCATCACAAGCGGCGACGACCTCACGGTGATCACGTGGGGGGCGATGGTCCATCGGTGCGCAGAAGCGGCCGCCGGGGTGCGTGGTTCGATCGAGTTGATTGACTTGCGCACGATTGTGCCTTGGGACAAATCAAGTGTGCTAAAATCAATCGCGAAGACGGGCAAATGTCTCATTGTGCATGAGGATGGCCTGACGGGCGGCTTCGGCGCGGAGATTGCGGCCACGCTGGCGCAAGACGCGTTTTTCGATCTGGATGCGCCCATCATGCGTGTGGCAACATTGGATGTGCCCATTCCGTACAACGCCGGTTTGATGCACGCGGTGGTGCCGACGGTGGAGAAGATTGCGGCGGAGATGGAGCGACTGATTAAGGTGTAGTTTCTCACGCACCACGCAGTACGCAACACGACTGCTGCGTACTGCGTAAGCAAGGAGGCCGATTTGGCAGACACTCTGGTTGCCACTCAAATTAATTGTCGGCAATGTGCCGCGCCGTTGGCGGTGGAGCAGGGCATGCAGTTTGTCACCTGCACCTTCTGCGGCGCGACGAACTTTGTGGACAAATCGCGGGCGCTGTTTCATTATCAAGTGCGCACGACCATCAAAGAAGATGGCGCGCTGTCGGCGCTGCGGCGCTGGATGGCGGGCAATGCCACGGTGAAAGGGCTGGATCAACGAGCGAAGATCGGCGCGGCCGCGTTTGAGTATTTCCCCATGTGGCTGGTGCGGGCCAATCAAAACGGTAATGAGCGCGTGATCTTGAAACCCGCTGCAGCCTTGTCCGTGAGTGAGTTGACGCAGTTGAATATCCCGGCGGCTGACTTAGTGCCCTTCGACTCCAGCGCGCAAGCGGCGGCGATTGCGCCCACGGTGCCGTTCGAGATGATGCAGCAGTGGTTGAGCGATGATCAGAAATTGTCGCCGGAGATGATCCGCGAGACGGCGCTGGTGCATTTGCCGATCTATGTGTGCAAGTATGACTTCAACGGCAAGCGCTATACGGCGGTGGTGGATGCGGCCACGAGCAAAGTGTTTGCCAATGTGTTTCCGGCCAAATGGGAAGTGCCGTATCTGGCGATCGGCGGGGCGTGTTTTGCCGCGTATTTTGTGCTGACGCTCTTGTCGTTGTTTGTGAGTTTTGGCATCTTTATCATCGGGGCGCCGATTCTCGCGGTGGTGTTTTTTGCGCTCGCGGCTACAGTCTCGGCGACGGTGTAATCATGACAGATCAAACGAAGGGCCTAACGTGTCCCAGTTGTGCCAGTGCGGTGCCCGTGCCCGATGGGGCGCGCATCGTGACGTGCCCGGCCTGCCAGCAAAAGTCGCTGGTGCAGGGCGAGCGCGGCGTGCGGCGCTGGCAGGTGCGGCGCAAAGTCGATCGGGCGCAGGCGGTCGAGTCGGTTACGCAATTCTTCGGTGGCCTGAACAAGGCCATCGGCTTGAAGCAGCAGGCGCAGATTCAAGAAGTGTTTTTGGTTTATCTGCCGTTCTGGCGCGTCGATGCCTATGTGGCCGGTTGGCGTCTGGGCCGCGAGAAATCCGGCGACGACAGTTCGCGCCCGGTGGAAGTGGAAGTGCTGGACGAGATGCAGTGGGCAGACGCCGCCGCCGACGTGTCTGAATTTGGCGTGCAGCGGATTGCCATGCCGCGCACTGGCCTGGAGCCGTTCAATCAAGACGTGTTGAGCCGTGAGGGCATGGTGTTTGAACCGTCGGAATCGTGGACGGAAGCGGCGGCCGAAGCGGCCGATCATTTTACCTTTCGGGCGCGCGAGAAGAAGACGCTGAAGACATCGTACTACGAAAAGTTCCACATCCTGCGCGAGAAGTTGTCCATCGTGTATTATCCGCTGTGGGTGGCGCGCTATCATTATCGCAAGCGCAACTATCAAGTGGTCGTGGACGGCGTGCACAATAAAGTGCTGTACGGCAAAGCGCCCGGCAACATTTTGTATCGGGCGGCGGCGCTGGTGGGCGGCATGTCGATTGGGAATTTGCTGCTGGTACATGGCACGGCCTTTGCCTTTCAAGCACTGGCCGTGATGGATAGCAGTGACAGCGACGCCTGGTGGTTCCTGTTTCTGCCCACCATCATCGGCATCGTGGCGATGGCCGGGGGCTATCGCGCCTTCCGCTACGGCGAGGAAGTGGAGCAGATCGATAAGGACGCGAAGAAAGCGGCCACCACCAAGCAGAAATCGGACATCAGTTCGGTGTTGGAGTCGGGTGGTGATATGCTGGGTGAAGTGACGAGGTTGCTGAAATGAAATTGATCGCGCTACGCTGTCCAACGTGCAATAACGCGCTTACGCCCGGTGACGATGATCTGGTGATCACGTGTCAGCAATGCGGGGCGGCCATCGCCATCACCGATGAAGGTCTGCAGTCGATCGAGATTCGATTCTCGGCGGGTAACGCCGGGCAGTATCAGCCGTGGTGGGTGTTTGAGGGGCGTGTGCAGATCAATCGGCGCGAGACGCAAAGCGGCAATCGCCGTGAGGAGGCCCTGAAGTTCTGGTCGCAGCCTCGATCGTTCTTCGTGCCTGCGTGGGAATTATCGCTGCAAGCGCTGAAGAGCAACGGGCTGGAGATGCTGAAAAAGCAGCCTCAATTGCAGGCCGGAACGCGCCCGGCGCAAGCGGCCTTATCGCCCGTGGTGATTTCGGCAGAAGACGCGCGCCGGATGCTGGAGTTTCTGGTGCTGTCGCTGGAGACGGGCCGCGCGGACTGGCTGAAGACGATCGATTTCAAGATCGACGTGGGTGAGCCGGTGTTGTGGGCTTTGAGTGGGTAAAGCAACCTCGCGCTAAGGCGCAAAGCAGCAAAGAAAGACTTGAAAGATTGGTGCGCACACAGCCGCTGCGCACCAACTATCGCACTCCGCAACGATCTCACTATCGCACTACAGTTCCACGATCACCGACTTTCCGTTGTACGTGACTTTATCCCCGCTGACGAGTTTGCGGCCGCGCCGCGTTTCAACTTTGCCGTTGACGCGCACCTCGCCGTCTTGAATGACGACCTTGGCGTGCCCGCCCGTATCCACCATATTCTGCCACTTGAGAAACGAATCGAGTTTGATGAAGTTTTCTTCGTCGGCCATGGTTGTCCTTGATGAGTAAGAGACGTGGTGCGTAGTGCGTGTTGCGTGAAAAGGGATCACCTCTTCAGCGCGTCACCCGGTCACGCTGTCATTGGTAGAGTGAAACGTACGATAGTTCCTTTGCCTACTTCGCTCGTGGCACTAATTGTACCGCCATGTGCTTGCACGATGCTCTTGGCAATGGCTAAGCCCAAGCCCGAACCGCCGCTTTCCCGCGAACGCGATTTATCCGCCCGATAAAACCGCTCGAAAACATGGGGCAAATCCTCGGGTGGAATGCCCGCGCCCGAATCCGCCACCTCGATTATAGCCTGAGTGGCGTCGCGGCGCAGCGTCACCTTGATCGAGCCGTCGGCGGGCGTGTGGCGTAAAGCGTTGGCGATCAGAATCCCGAGGGTCTGCTGCACCCGATCGGGATCGACGTCGATCGCGGGCAGTGCTTCGAGCGTGGCGGCGCTTAAGGTCACGCCCTGCGCGGTGGCCTGGGCTTGAAATGAAGCGAGTGTACTTTCGATCAATTGATTGAGTTCAATCGGGCGTTTGCTCAGCGGCAATTGGCCTGCTTCGGCCAGGGCCAGCGTGCGCAAGTCTTCGACGAGGCGCGTGAGCAAGTGCACTTGATTCAGCACCGGCTGAAGATGTTCGGCATCGGGCGGATACACGCCGTCCAGCATCGCTTCCAGATTGCCGCGCATCACGGCCAGCGGGGTGCGCAATTCGTGCGCGATGTCGGCGGTCATATCGCGGCGTAAGGCTTCGGCCTGCTGCAATGAATCGGCCATGACGTTGAAGGTCGCGCCCAGTTCGGTGAGTTCATCATCGCCCAGGCGCGACGAGTGCGGTGTCGCGGCGACGCGAGCCGTGAGATCGCCGCAGGCCAGCGAATGAGCCGCCTGGCTGAGCTGATCGATCGGGCGGGTGATGGTGCGAAAGACGACGAAGCCGATCACGAGCGCGGCCAACAAGGCGACACCGCCACCAATCACGACAGCGCTGTTAACGCGCTCGATTGTCCGCTGCTGCATCTGCGACGGGCCGTGCATCGCGCCCTGGCCGCCCATCATGCCGCCGCTCATCATCCCCGAATCTTGCCCCATCATGTACGACATGAGTTCTTGATTGGTGATCTGGTTGGCAATGACGATCACGGCGCCAAGGCCGATGGCAACGACGAGCGCGAAGGAGAGCATGAGTTTCCAGAAGAGGCTTAGTTTCATTTTGTCAGGTCTTCATTGAATTTGTAACCGATGCCATACACCGTCAGAATGTACGTCGGGTGGCGCGGATCGTCGCCCAGTTTTTGGCGCAGATTCTTGATATGCACATCGATGCTGCGTTCGTAGCCTTCGTAGGCTTCGCCCTGTGCCGCATCGAGCAGTTCCATGCGCGAGAAGGCGCGGCCGGGCTGTGCGGCCATGGCCTGCATGAGATTGAATTCCATCGGGGTGAGATCGATCAATCGGGCCGCGAGATGGACTTCATGTTTGACTGGATCGATGACGAGGTCGCTAATCGTAATCAATGCGGGTTGATCAACTACGACGCTGGTTGATCGACGCAGAACAGTGCGCACACGGGCGACGACTTCGCGCGGGCTGAAGGGCTTGACGATGTAGTCGTCCGCGCCGATTTCCAGGCCGATGAGGCGATCGGCTTCATCGACGCGGGCGGTGAGCATGATGACGGGCGTGTTGCTATCGCGGCGAATGGCGCGGCACACGTCGAGGCCGTCCATCTTGGGCAGGTTGAGATCGAGCACGACCAGGTCGGGCTTTTCGTGGCGGAAGACCGTTAGTGCATGTTGACCGTCTGAGGCCGTGACCACGCGAAAGCCGCTCTGTTCCAGGTAGGCGCGCACGACTTTAACAATGTCGAGTTCGTCATCGACGACGAGAATTTTTTGGTTCATGAGTCTATCTTACCGCAAAGACGCGAAGGGCGCGAAGGGAAATGAAAAGGGCGATCCGTGTGGGATCGCCCCGATTGATGCGGGTGTTGTTTAGCCTTGCGGGCCGGTGGGTTGCGCGTAACCGCGCCCCCCCATCATGCCGCCCATGCCGCCGCGTCCGCCCATCATACCGCGGGGTGTTTGGCCGTTGCCGCCCATCATGCCGCGACCATAAGCACCGGGCTGCGCGCCCGATTGGCCGTTCTGCATGGGGCAATCGCCGGTGCCGAAGTTGGGCATGGCTTGCATGCGGCTCTTCATGAAATCGGCCTGTTCTTGCGTCAGTGTGCCCGCCGCGACGAGCTTATCCAACTCGGCATTGCGCGCGTCGGTGGCGATTTGCTGCAAGGTCTCCAGAGAAATGCCCTTGGCTTCCGCAATCTGCGCCAGCGTCTGCGTTTGCAGGGCAGTGGTCAGTTCGTCGTAGGTCAGGCCCAACTTCTGAGCCATGGCCGTCATGGTTTCTTCATGCATGCCGCCGTCGCCCATCATCGAATCGTGCATGGCGTCCATGTTGCCGTTCATCATACCGCCCATCATGCCGCGACCGTTCATCATGCCGCCGTAGGGCATGGTGCCGCTATAGGGGCAGGTGGTGCCGGTCGGGCACACGCCGGTGCCGGGCTGCGCGGGCTGTGTGCCGTTCTGGGCGTAGGCTACGACGACGTTGCCGATGAGAATCACGGCGACGATGGTTGCGACTAAAATCAAACTCTTCTTCATGTTGCCTCCAAGTTGCTGGTGATAGTTTGTCTTACGGGCTAACTATATCAAGCACTTGTTAGGAACTTGTTAGGAAGCGGTAGGGCGAGTGTGAAGAATGGTCGAACGGCTAACTGGTAACTGGTGAATTGGTCAACTGGGCGGCCAGTTACCGATTACCAGTTGCCAATTACTTTTTACTCGTTGACCCGGCTGGCGTGTCCTTGTCAATCTTCTCAAAGCGCGCGATGAGTTGCTGCGGGCGGATGCGCAGGTCTTCGGTCAGGCGGGCGGTAGCGAGTTGGACGTACTTTTCGATGGTTTCGTAGCCGACGAATTTGCGCTTGAGGTGTTTGGCGACTTTGGTCGTCTGGCCTGAACCGGTGAACGGGTCGAGCACGAGTTCGCCCTTGTACGAGTACAGTTGAATCAAGCGGTGCGGGATCTCTTCGGGGAACGGGCAGGGGTGATCGAGCTGATCGGGCGGGACCGGCGCGATGTGCCAAACGTTATTCGCAATATCATAGGTAAAGAGTTTGTTGATCGGGTAATCAGAGCGTTTTTTCGTGGCGATCGAGCGCTCTTTGTAGATCGGGTCGCCGGGTTTGCGAAAGACTAGGATGTATTCGGTCATGATGTTGGGATAGTAGTAGCCCGGATACGGCTTCTGGATGGTGACGCCCGCGCGTTTGACGCCCGCCGTGCATTTGTGCCAGATAATGTCCTGATGGAACAGCCAACCCGATCGGGTGAGCCGCGCGATCAGGTCAAAGGGCACGGGGTAGTGCTGGCCGTCGAGCAGGACAGTGCCGATCACGATGGCGCAGAAGCCGCCGGGTTTGGTCACGCGCAAGACTTCCGTGAAAACTCGATCGAGCCAATCGAGATAATCGGTATAGTTGGCATAACCTTGAGCGTAGGCGCGGGTGCGATAGTGCTCGGCCTTGTTGGCGGCGTGGATGTCGTAATCGATCGCGTTCCAATAAGGCGGCGAGGTGACGGTCAGCGCCACGCGATTGTCGCGCAGTTCGGGCATGGTTTCGCAAGAATGCTGATAGATTTGGTTCACGCGCTCCACCCTCCAACGTCCAATTTCCAACCTGTCCAAGTGTAGCTGAGAACGTCGGGCCTGACAAGTAGAACATTTGGCATGTGTCAAAGCACCCATTTAGCACTATGAATAGTCGCGGCGCTTCAAGTAGAATGAAACGGGAGTGTGCCGCATGCAGTACAACATGGTCGTCATCTTCTTCTTTTATGGGCTGGCCTTCTTTAGCATGGGGCTGGCCATTACGCTGGAGGCGGGCCGCGGGGCGGATGCGCGGCTGCGACACGGTTTACGCGCCCTGGCGTTGTTTGGCCTGGTTCACGGCGCGCACGAGTGGATTGAGATGTTCGAGCGGCTGGAACTGCTGCCCGGTCACGCCATCGATCCTACCACCTGGCATACGGCCCGCATCGCCATGCTGGAATTCTCGTTCCTGCTGCTGGGGGCGTTTGGCGCGGCGCTGTTGCCCAACGTGAAAGACTTCAGGCGAGCCAGTTTGATTGTGCCCGTCATCCTGGCAACCGTTTGGGGCATCGGCCTGGTGTTTTTGCGCGGGTCGTACACTATCGAAACGGGCCTGTGGGATGTGGCCGATGTCTGGACTCGCTATAGCGTGGCCGTACCGGCGGCGCTGTTGGCGTGTCTGGGCTTGATCGGGCAGCGGCAGGTCTTCCGGCGGGCGGGCATGGAGGAATTTGGGCGCGCGGCTTTGCTGGCGGCCATCGCCTTTGCGTGGTACGGCATCATCGGGCAGACGTTTGTGCGCGAGACGACGTTATTCCCGTCCAACATCGTCAATCAGAATGTGTTTTACCGCTGGTTTGGCTTTCCGATTCAGTTGCTGCGGGCCGGGGCTGCGATTGTGTCAGCGTATGCCGTGGCGCGCTTTATGCGCTCGTTTGAAGTGGAGACCAAGCGCAAGATCGCTGAATTCCAGGCCGAACAGCTGCATGCCGCTCAACGGCGCGAGGCGCAGCGCGGCGATCTGCTGCGGCAGGTCGTCTCAGCGCAAGAATCAGAACGGCAGCGCATTGCGCGCGAACTGCACGACGAGACCGGCCAGGCGTTGACGGCCATCGGCCTGGGGTTGCGCGGCGTCTCGAATACGCTGCGGGTGGATATCGATCGGGCGGCGGCCAATCTGCGCCAACTGGAAGGGCTGGTGGCGCATTCTCTGAACGAACTCCAACGCCTGATCGCCGATCTGCGCCCGTCGCATCTGGACGATCTGGGGTTGCCGGCCGCGCTGCGCTGGTACGCGAATGAAGTGCAGGCGCGTGTGCCGTTGCCCATTCAAGTGGAAGTCAGCGGCGACCAACAGCCGATCGAGCCGGTGATGAAGACCACGCTGTTCCGGGTGGCTCAGGAAGCCGTGACGAATGTGATCAAACATGCCGAGGCTAAAGCCGTCAAAATCACGCTGACGTATAACGCCGAGTGCGTGTGTCTGCGGGTCGAAGACAATGGCCGCGGCTTTGACGCGACAGCCGCCCGGGTGCAGCGTCCGGCCTGGGGGCTGCTGGGCATGGAAGAACGCGCGACGCTGTTGGGCGGAAAATTCAAGTTGAAGTCACAGCCCGGCCAGGGCACGCACGTTGAGGTGACGATTCCGTATCGAGCTGTTATGGAGGCTACCAGTGACAACGCGTCTACTCTTAGTTGATGATCATGCCGTGGTCCGTTCGGGCTTGCGGATGTTGCTGGAAAATCAGGCTGGGCTGGAGATTGTGGGCGAGGCCGGTACCGGCCGCGAGGCGTTGGCGCTGGTCAAGGAACTCCAGCCCAATATGGTGCTGATGGACATCGGCCTGCCGGATATGTCTGGCATTGAGGTGACGCGCCAGATCAAGCAGCAGTGGCCGGGCGTGTCGGTGGTTGCGCTGACCATTCACGAAGACGAGGAATATTTTTTCAAGATGCTGCAAGCGGGCGTCAGCGGTTATGTGCCCAAACGCGCCGCGCCGGAAGAACTGCTGACGGC
>JAGOBP010000576.1 GCA_017999195.1 Thermoflexales bacterium | reverse complement strand
GACTCAGCGTGTTACGTATTGCGTGGTGCGTGTCTTGCTTTGATCACGCACCACGCATCACGCACCACGTTTTACTTCAGCGCCGCCATCGTCTCGCGGATGATGCCCACGGACTTGTTGGCCATGGCCTTCTCTTCGTCGGTCAACTTCAGTTCGATAATCTGCTCCACGCCGTCGCGGCCCAACTTCACCGGCACGCCGAAGCAGATGTCGTTCAGGCCATATTCGCCTTCCAGATAGGTCGAGCACGGCACGATCAATTTCTGATCCGTCAACACGGCCTTGGCCATCTTGGCCAGCGCCGCGCCCGGCGCGTAATACGCGCTGGTCTTCAACAGGTTGACGATCTCGCCGCCGCCCTTGCGGGTGCGCGCCACGATCGCGTCCAGTTTTTCCTTCGGCAGCCACTCGGTCAGGGGCACGCCAAACACGGTGGAATAATTCAGCAGCGGCACCATCTCATCGCCGTGGCCGCCCAGCACCACAGTATGGACGTTCTCCAGCGAGACCTTCAGTTCTTCCGCCACGAAGGCCGCAAAGCGCGCGCTGTCCAGAATGCCCGCTTGCCCGAAAATGCGGCCCTTGGGCAACTTGGAATGCTTGTAGGCCAGATACGTCATCGTGTCGAGCGGGTTGGTGACAATGATGTAGATGGCATTGGGCGAACGCGGCAGCGCTTGATCGAGCACGCTGGTGATCACTTGCTGGTTCGCGCCCACCAAATCTTCGCGGCTCATGCCCGGCTTGCGCGGCAGGCCGCCTGTGATGATGACGATGTCGGAATTCTCTGTGCCGTCATACGAGCCATTGGCCGTGCCGCTGACGTGCGCGTCGTAACCGACGATCGGCCCGGCTTGCAGCAGATCCAATGCCTTGCCCACCGGCATCGTCTCGGCCTGCGGAATGTCCACCAGCACCAGGTCGGCGATGTTGGCTTGCGCCAGCCACAACGCGCACGACGCGCCGACGTTACCGGCGCCAATCAGGGAAATCTTGTTTCGCATGCTATGCTCCTTTGGGAAAGTGGGGGGATTAAAAACCTACTGCGTAAAACGTACTGCGTAACAGACAGGTCAATTACGCAGTACGGATTATTTTCGGCAAGTTCAATCAATCGGGTTGCAGACCACCGCCCGATTGGACTTCTACGGAATCAAGCGCTCCGGATCAAGCGGCCGGTTTTGCTCGGCATCCAGCACCTTCTTCAGCGCCTCGATCGCCACCTGCACCATCGAGTCGTCGGGCGGGCGCGTGGTCAGCAATTGCATCGCCAGATTGGGCGCGACGATGGCTTGCATGATCGGGTTGTTGAGGTGTTTCGCCGAGAAACGAATAAACTCATACGACACCATCGCCAGCACGGGCAGCAACAGCAGGCGCAACACCATGCTCACAATGAAGGGCAGTCCGGCCAGGTTCAACGGCGCGAAGAAGAAGATCGACAGCACCACGACCGTCAGCAGAAAGGCCGTGCCGCAGCGCGGATGCTGCAGCGAATACTTCTGCACGTTTTCCACCGTCAACTCGGCGTGCGCTTCATACGCATTGATGGTCTTGTGCTCTGCGCCGTGATAGCCAAACACGCGGCGGATGTCTTCCATGCGGCTGATCAGCCAGATGTAGCCGATGAAGATCAACAACCGCACCACGCCTTCCACGATGGCCGTGCCCAGATGCCCGATGGAACTGTCAAAGGCCGTCGAGATCCATTTGGGCGCGAGGAAGAAAATGCCCATCCCGAAGATTAACGAAAAAGCCATCGTGCCCCAGGCCAGCGGGCCTTTGAACTCGACGCCCACTTCCCCGGCGGCGACGTTGGCGCTGTACATCAGCGCGCGCATGCCCAGGCCCAATGCATCCCACAGCATGGAGAGGCCGCGCAAAAACGGAATGCGCGACATCGGCCCGGCGTACAGCGCGGCATTAACGGGTTCGGTGTGGATGACGATATTGCCTTTGGGGTCGCGCACGGCAACTGCCAGCGCCTTTGAGCCGCGCATCATCACACCCTCGATGACGGCCTGTCCCCCGTAATTGAACCTTGGCTTGGTAACGGTTTTATCCATGCGGAGATTCTACACCGCGCGTGTACACCGTGTCAAGAATTTTGAAGATGCGAGGGTTAATGACCAATGCCCAATGACCAATGACAAACGAATTGCCGCCGCTGGAAAATCGGCCTATACTGAGGACACGGAGGACATCATGCGTCGATCATCGCTTGTTTCACTGGCGTTCGTGCTGTTGCTGGCGGCCTGTGCGCCCGCCGCTACGCCCACGACCGCCCCAGCCCAACCCGCCGCGCCCATTCAACCGCAGGCGACGGGCGTGGCCAAACCCACGCAAGCCGCTCAACCCACCCTGGCTGCTCCGGCCGCCGCCGCCCCCATAGTCACTCAAGCGCCGACGAGCGCCCCCGCCGAAGTGCGTCCGCCCATCTCCGGCGGCGTGCTCAATCCGCCGACGTTGTCACCAACCGCGATCGGATCACGCGCCAACGTCAACAATAACGGCTGGATCACGTATCGCGATAAAGCCTACGGCTTGGCGTTTCAGTATCCGCCCGATTGGACCTTCGCGACGAAAACGGCCCGGCCGGTGGGTGTGGTGCAGCGGCTCAGCGTGGCGCGCTCGAATCAATCGGCGGGCAACAATGCGGAGATTCTGATCGATGTGCGCACAAGCAGCGGGGACTTGCTTAAGTGGGTGAAGGCTGAACTTCTGAAAGGCACATTATTGATCGATGCCAAATTCATCGAAGGCGGCTTGAGCGCGCTCACGGCGACCAACGCCAAACTCAGCAACGCCTCTGCAGTGTGGGTCTTCGCGCCCACGCACTCCACCGTCGCGAGTGTGGCCGCGCTCCACGCCGCCGATGCCGCCTACTTCTATCAGATCACGTATCTGGGCGACATTCCCGATAATAAGGACACGCGCACGGTCTATCTACAATTGCTATCCACGCTGACCTTAAGCGGCACCACCACGGCCAATCTGGCCTTGCCGCAAACGGCGTTTATCACACGCTAACCAATCAACCGCAAAGGCGCAAAGGCGCGAAGAATTGCCTGCTGTT
>JAGOBP010000575.1 GCA_017999195.1 Thermoflexales bacterium | reverse complement strand
CAACCTCGGTTATCCGATCATGGCATTGACCAAGGACGTGCTGATCTTGGACGAGGCGCTGAAGCACCAGCCCGATCTGATCGTGTGGCCGATCACGCTGGAATCGTTGCCGCGTGAAAAACAGGTGTTTTCGCCCATCGTGCAGAACAATGCGCCGCGCATAAGACACCTGATCGATGCGGCGCAACTCGCGATTGATGCCAACGACGCGCGTTTTGTCACGCCCGATTTTCTGGGTAAAACCATCGTGGGTCAGCGCCGCGCCCTGGCCGATTGGCTGCGCCTGCAATTGTACGGTTTCTCGTGGGCGGCCACCGGCGTCGATCAATACATCCCCGCTCAGATCAAGCTGCGCCAATCGGATTTCGAGGCGGATGTGGCGTGGCAATCGTTCAAGCAAGCAACGACGCTGACTGAGAACGATCTGGCGTTTGATGCGCTGGCGGCGGGGCTGAAGTTGGCCGGCGATGTGCCGGTGCTCATTGTCAACGAGCCAATGTATATCAGCACTGGCGTGAATAGCGAACTCCGCTACAATTCATTTTACCCGCGCTGGGCGTATGATCAATATCGCGACTTGCTGAAGACACAAGTGCAAGCCAATGATTGGCACTACCTGGATGTGTGGGACGCCATCGCGCCCGAAGAATTCACCGACACGCCCGTCCACCTGGCCCCGCAAGGCTCGACGCAGTATGCGAAGTTGGTGGGTGAGGCGATAGCAAAAACAATTAACCGCTAAGGCGCAAAGACGCCAAGTTTGTTTTTCTTCGCGCCTTGGCGTCTTCGCGGTTTGAATCCTGCCGATTGGAGAATTATCGATGCCTGACGAAAAAACGATCCGAGAAAAGTTGCGCGCTTTCATCACCCGCGATCTGATCCGCGATCCCGGCTATGACCTCACCGACACCGAGGGCATCGTTACGGGCGGCCTGATGGATTCCTTCTCACTGGCCGAGTTTGCCGTGTACGTGGAGAAAGAGTTCGGCGTGTACATCCCCGACTCTGATCTCACCGTCGCCAAGATGGACACGTTCAACCAGATGGTCGCGCGCGTTTTGAAGGGCTAAAACATTGAGGACGCAGATTAACGCTGATTACGCAGATCAAGCTAATCAGCGTTAATCTGCGTAATCAGCGTCCCATTAATCTGCCGAATGCTGACACTCACCAATCGAAACACCTTTACTACTCTACTAGACGCGATCGCGCTACAAAGCGCAGACGCCGAGCGCGACGCGATCATTTATCTTGAAACCGACCACGCGCCGCTTCACGTTTCGCGCCGCGAGTTCCGCGCACAGGTGCTGGCGCATGCCGCTGCGCTGAAGCAACTGGGGATTGTTGGCCGCGATCTGGTCGTCATCGCGCACACGCAGAATCTGGAGAGCATCTACGCCTTCTGGGGTACGCTGGTCGCGGGCGCAATCCCGTCGATGTTTCCCACGCTGACCGAGAAGCTTGACCCCGACATCTATTTGCATAGCATGGCCGAGTTGGCCCGCTTATCCAACGTGCGCGCCATCCTCACCACCGATGACTTTGCGCCGCAGATGCGAGCGGCGGTGCCATGTCCCGTGTATGCGTCGCAGCAGTTGACGGAATCAGTGTTACAGACTGAGTCACATCCTTCGACTACGTGGCGGGCGCATTCTGAGCGGAACGCAGTGCAGTCGAAGAACGCCCGCCACTCCGCTCAGGATGCAATCCATTTACCCCACCCAGATGAAATCGCCTTTTTGCAGCATTCCAGCGGCACGACGGGCCTGCAAAAAGGCGTGGCTTTATCACATCGCGCGGTGTTGAATCAGGTCGCCAATTACAGCGATGCCTTAGCCTTGAGCGATCAAGACGTCATCGTGAGTTGGCTGCCGCTGTATCACGACATGGGCCTCATCGCGGGATTTTTGTTGCCCCTCATTCAAGGCGTGCCGCTCGTGTTGATGTCGCCGTTCGATTGGGTGGCGCATCCCGCCTTGCTCTTCCACGCCATCCACGACTATCACGGCACGTTATGCTGGCTGCCCAATTTTGCCTACAATCACTGCGCCCGCCGCATCCGCCAGCGCGACACCGAGGGGCTGTCACTCGCTTCGATGCGGCTGTTCATCAACTGCTCTGAACCCGTGCGCGCCGAGTCGCACCAACAATTTCTCGATCGTTTCGCGGCGAATGGCGTGACCGCCGACATGCTGGCCGTGAGTTACGCGATGGCCGAAAATACCTTCGCGGTAACGCAGACCCCGATCGGGCAAGCGGCGCGATCGGACGTGGTGGATCGCATCGAGTTGGAGCACAATCGGTTTGCCCAACCGATCGCGCCCGATCAGCCCAATGCGCAGATCCGCGTATCGTGCGGGCCGTGCATTCCCGGCACCGCGGCCAAAGTGATCGACACCGAGGGGCGCGTGTTGGCCGATCGAGTGGTGGGGCAGATCGCGGTGAAAAGCGATTGTATGCTCACAGAATATTATCAACGCCCCGATTTGCAGCCCTTTATCGACGGCTGGTATCGCACCGGCGACATGGGCTACATGGCCGACGGCGAAATCTACATCGTGGGCCGCAGCAAAGACCTGATCATCAATGCGGGCAAGAACGTCTACCCGCAAGACATCGAAGCGATTGTCAACACCGTCCCCGGCGTGCACGCGGGCCGCGCCGTGGCCTTTGGCGTCTTTGACGAGCGCGAAGGCACGGAACTCATCGGCGTGGTGGCCGAAGTAGACGCCACTGATCCGATCGAGCATAAGCGCATCGCGCAGGCCATCCGGCAGGCGGCCGTCAAGCACAGCCAGATCACCCTCACGTATGTCCACCTCGTCGACGACCGTTGGCTCATCAAAACCTCCAGCGGCAAAATCGCACGCGCGGCCAATCGGGATAAATGGCGGGCCGAAACAACGCGGCCAGCCGATATTCAAAAAATTTAAGGTTGTGTTCGATTGACTTGATAGAACACCTGTGCTAAACTTTGCGCATTGATAACTTGGTTGCCGTCACACACCCGATCGTTGATCTAACCCATCACGGTCGTCGCACTCATACCCACTCGACAGCCACGGAGGATGCTATGT
>JAGOBP010000574.1 GCA_017999195.1 Thermoflexales bacterium | reverse complement strand
AAGTGGATGAGAAGACGGCCAAGCATAAGACCGAGTACAAAGATGAAACGTACTACTTCTGTGCGCCGGGCTGCAAGTTCACGTTTGAGGAAGACCCCGAGTCGTATATTGGGCCTGACCGCAAGCCCTTTGCCGAAATGTGATGTGAGTCAGGCTGCGCGTCGGCGAGTTTTGATGGGAGCGGCATCCGCTGGGATGCCGCTCTTTTGATTCGATCAGGTAAGAGTTGTGTGTTCAACTTGTCGGCCTATTGATTGTCGCGTCTCAAAGTGGCTATAATCATGTATATCAGTCCAATCGCTTGGGAGGCAATCATGGGCGACAACGATTCAACTAAGGCATCAACTCCGCGGGTGCCGCTGGGCGGCGACTACTGGCAGGCCGACCCCGGCACGGACTTGTGGGGCATGGCCGACTTGCATGCGCACCTCATGGCGCATCTGTCCTTTGGCGGCAATGCCTTTTGGGGCAAATTCTACACGCCGGATAAGACCGGCGACGAAGCGTTAGCCGCGGCGCTGCCGTCGTGCGCGCCCATTCACGGCGACCTGATCGATGTGAACCCGGAATTCGGGCATCCGGCGGGCGGGGGCTGGCCGGAGTTTATCATCTGGCCGCGCTTCACCACGCTGGTGCATCAGCAAGCCTACGTCGATTGGCTGTATCGCGCCTATCAGGGCGGGCTGCGCCTGATTACGTGCCTGGCCGTCAACAATGAACTGCTGGCCACGCGCAGCCAACCCACCTTGCCCACCGACGATCGTAACACCATCGAGCGGCAGGTGGCGGCGATGAAGGCCACGGTGGCCGATCTCGATCGGATGGCGGGCGGGCCGGGGCAAGGGTGGATGCAGATGGCGTACACCGCCGATGAAGCCCGCGCCATCGTCAAGGCCAATAAACTGGCCGTGATATTGGGCATGGAAGTGGATTCGCTGGGCAACTGGCGGCGGCTGGAGGATTTGGAAGCCGCGTGCGGTAACGACCTCGATCGGGCGCGGGAAATGATCGGGGCAGAGTTGGACTGGTTGCATGGGTTGGGCATCCGCCAGATCACGCCCATCCATCTGACGGATAACGCGTTTGGCGGCACATCGGTCTATCTGCGCTTGCTGGATTTGCTGAACGTCTTCGTGACGGGCCGCCATTACGATGTCGAGGATAGTTTTGAAAGCGGCGTGCGCTACCGATTGGACTACGACGGCGATGACGTGTTTGACAGCGCCCAGCGCACGGTGGTGGCCAGCGGCGAGTCGCTGTCACCGGCCAAGTCCAGCATGCATCGGCCAACGCTCATTCAGCAAGTGCCGGCGGTGCGTGATATTTCCGAGGCGCTGGCGCATCCCACGGTGCGCGGCGGGCACGCCAATGCGCGCGGCCTGAACGACTATGGCGTGATTTTGCTGCAAGAGATGATGCGGCGCGGCCTGATCATCGACATCGATCATATGTCGCAGAAGTCCACGGATACCGCGCTGGATATGGCCGAGCATTACGAGTATCCGGTCATCGCCTCGCACTGCTGGTTCCGCGATCTGGGCTTTAGCGCGGACGTGGAATTTGACCGCAGCGACCCGCACCATTACGGCACGGACGACGTGCACAAGGTGGCGCACGAGGCGGGCAAGCGGGCCGATCAGGTGGAGCGGATCGGTCGGTTGGGGGGCGTGGTCGCGCCCATTCTCAATCAGGGCGACGTGTTGGACTTGGACAATGTCCTGCCGGAGTTGGGGCATAAAGTGCCCAAATCGTGCGCGGGATCCAGCACGGCCTGGGCGTCAGCGTATCTGTATGCGGTGCAGAAGATGGGCGGGCGCGGGGTCGCCATTGGCAGCGACATCAACGGCGCGGCGGCCATGCCGGGGCCGCGCTTTGGCACCTTTGCCGCGTACGGCGCGTTTGGCGACAAGCACCGCCTGCCGTTACGTCGCGCGCAGATCGATGCGCAGGTTAACGGCGTGCGTTATGCCACGCCCATTCGCGATTATCGCTGGCACCGCTTTGATGAGTCGGGACCGAATGCGTACGATAAGGAAGAGCGTGAAGCGTGGCAAGCCATTGCCCAATATGCGGCCGGTTTCCACCCCGATCGCGATCAGCATCCCAAAGAGGATGCGCCGCCCATCGCGTTGATGACGATCGATAATGCGCTGCACATGGCCTTCCGGCAGGACAACATCGACAACATCACGCGCGGTTTCTGGCTGGCCGATGAAGCCGAGGCGACGAAGACGGAGCCGGACCCCAAACGCTCGGCCATCATCGGCCGCTGGCGCGACGAGCAGTGGGCGGCGTACCTGGTGAAGCGCGGGCGGGCTTTGCCGGACACCGAACGTGATCCAGATGCGATTGCCTGGCACGAGAAGATCAGACACGTGTGGCAGAAGTGGCAAGCCTTGCAGGGCGACAATCCGCCGCTGGTGCGCAACACGGCCGGACCGCGCCGCGATTTTGACATCAACCTGGACGGGGTGGCGCACCTGGGCTTGCTGCCGGACTTCCTGCAAGACATCCGCAATCAGGGGCTGGCGGTAGACGACTTTGCGCCCTTGTTCCGTGGGGCGAATGATTACGTGGAAATGTGGGCGAAGTGCGAAGCGCGGTCGGCGGCGCTGAAGGCGGCGAACGTCACGCCGACGGCGAATCAGCGTTAAGGCGAGTCAGCGATAAAGCGAATCCCTGCGAGGGTGGCCCGATGGGCGGCCTCGCAGGGATTTTTTGTTAGGTCGGATTAAAAACTAATCCGCATCCAACGAGCGGTGAACGCTCGATTGATCTGCCCCTATCGGAAGGCCGCCGTCGTTCAGGCTGATCTTTGGGTGCGGATTAGTTGGCAACCCGGTCAGATGCGTAGCCCATCTGCAATGATATACGGGGCTTCCGCAAGAATGCTTGGAGGCCGGAAGAAAATCACGCCGCTCGTGGGTAGTCTGTGGCCTTTCGTCCGGTTGACGGTGCATTTCAGTTTGGGGGCAGAAGGTGATAGGCTTTTTGCCAGAGCGCATCGAAACAGTGGCCCATAATGGCCGCGCGGATCGGCAGAAGCCGTTCTAGGCCTGGCCGTGACCAGCGCATGCCG